>CAYNDW010000004.1:0-29225 GCA_964395375.1 uncultured Cytophagia bacterium | reverse complement strand
AGAACGCTCCGCCCCCGCGCCGCAAGATTCCCCCTCTACTTTTTCATCGCCCGACACCGAGCCGGAATACTACGTCCATTGGGAAGATCGCGAGCAACTTGGTTTTCTGCGCGCGTTCAGCCAAACCTGGAGCGAGGTCACCTTTCGCCCCGCGGAATTTTTTCGCAACGCCTCGCCGCTCGGCCATTTCGGGTCCGCCCTGCTCTTTGCGTTCATCACGGGCATGGTCTCCACCCTCATCTCGCTTTTTTGGCAATATCAGTTTTGGGGTTCGTTCTCCGAGATGGAGCAATTCAAAGAACTTTTCGGCGTTGAGTTGGGCCGCGACTTCTTGCGCATGATGGCGCTGTTCTCGCCCTTCATCGTCATCATCTCGATCTTCTTTGCCTCATTCGTATATCACCTCAGCTTGCTCATTTCCGGCAGCGGCAGAAGCGGATGGGAAGCCACGTTCCGCGCGATCTGTTATAGCTATGGCCCGCGCTTGTTCGATTGCGTGCCCTGGTGCGGCGGCCTCATTGCCGGCGTCTGGCAATTCGTGGTCATGATCATCGGCTGGCGCGAACTGCACAACAGCTCCACCGCGCGCGTCGTGCTCGCGGCGTTCCTCCCCTTCCTTGTGTGTTGCTCGTTGTTGGCGGTGCTCGTTTATCAATTCGCCGCGTTCTTTTCCAACTCGGGGATAAAAATTTGAGCATCGTGAACTGTTCAGCCACGGTTGCACCGTGGCTTGCTTTAATAAACTTGCACAACACGATAACACGGTCAAAGCTGAAGTTTTTTTTGTTGGGCCGCTGCTTCACCGAGGTGTCCTCTTCGCTTGTTTATCGAGGTGCTCTTTTCAAGCGAGCTGGCTTAAAGCGCTTCGCGGACTGGAAAAAGCAAAAGCCTCAGGGGCAGAATAATTTTAAATCATTCTGGCGGCCATTATTCTGCCTTATCATTGCTCCAATAATCTTGTAGTTCTTAAAGAAACCCCCATGCAAATCGGCCTCACCCTTAGCGAATTTAACGGCAAGAAGCCCAGCGAGCTGCTCGGCCTTGTGCGACAGTTCGGCGTCAACTTTGTCGAATTTAATCCCACGGTCTTTGGCGATCTGCCCAATGTCATTCCGCACATGACCGACGTAGCTTCCGGCTTTCATTTGCCGCTCATCTCCGAGCACGGCTATGACTTCACCCAATTCGACGCCAAAGAAAAAATCGACGAGGCCATCTTTCTCCTCAATCAACACCGCCTCGATCTCAATCTACTCTATTGCGTCGCGCACCCGCCCGAGCCGAAGAACGAAGACGACAGCCTCGAAGACGCGCTGGAATTTCTGTTCGAAAATCTCATTCGCCTCGAAGTGCCCATCATCTTAGAGAACGTGGAAACGTGGCAGAAGAACGACTTCGACGGCCTCGTGAAAATGTTTCGCTCCGAATTGCAGAAGCAACTCCTCGGGCTGTGTTTCGATCCCGCGCACGCATTCCTGCGCGGCGAAAACATTTTCGAGCGCTTCACGGAGATCGCGCCCTTCGTGCGTTGCATCCACCTCTCCGATTGCGCCAAAGGCCGCGATGCGCATTTGCCGCTCGGCCAAGGCGAAATGCCCATTGCTGCCTTTCTCAAACACGTCGCCCAAAGCGGCTATGACGGCATTATCAACCTTGAAGTCATACCCAGCTCTTTGCAGGAAATCAAAGCCGTGGTGCGCAGCTACTTACAGGTGCTGCGCGTCTTCAAAAAAGGCAAGTTTCTTTCGACTGCCACGAAGCTGATGTTCAGCAAACCCAAGCTGGCGCATTGATTGATCACCGCGCCACAAATTTGTCATTCAGCAGGAAACTTTTCCCGTGCTCGGAACAACGTTCAAAATGAACGATCTCTCCGGCGTTAAAAAAGATTCCTGCTGAATGACACGCTTTTTAAGTTTTAAATGAATACTCAAAAGGTAAGAATCATGGCAAGAATGGTAAACTGTGTGAAGCTCGGTAAAGAGTTGGAAGGCTTGGAGCGCGCGCCCATGCCCGGCCCGTTGGGGCAGCGCATTCTTGACAATGTCTCGAAAGAAGCATGGGCGATGTGGAAGGGGCAAATGATTATGTTGATCAACGAATATCGCCTCAACCTCGCGGACCCCAAAGCCAGCGAGTTTCTCGATCAACAAACCGAAGCGTTCTTCTTCGGCGAAGGCTCGCAGCTTCCCGCGGAATACACGCCGCCTAAAAAGAAGTAAGCCTC
Organism: uncultured Cytophagia bacterium; assembly: GCA_964395375.1. Taxonomy (GTDB): domain Bacteria; phylum Zhuqueibacterota; class Zhuqueibacteria; order Zhuqueibacterales; family Zhuqueibacteraceae; genus JABWAN01. The sequence continues at coordinate 26,998 of CAYNDW010000004.1, read as the reverse complement.
TTCCGTCGTTGTCATTCAGCAGGAATTTTTTTCAGCGTTCAGCGCAAGGCTTTGTTCCCAGCGCGTAAAAAGATTCCTCCTGCATGACAATAATATGAGGCGCAGACATTGTCATGATTGATCGAACCAAGCACCGCATTCTCTTCCTCGCCCCGCAATCCACGTATCGCCTTCAGGCTTTTTTAGAAGCGGCGCAACACCTTGAAGTTGAAATCAGTATCGGCAACGATCGCTGCCACGTGCTCGCCGAACAATGGCCCGTCGGCCCTCTCCCGCTCGACTTTCGTGATCCCGAACTTGCAGCGCAGCAAATTCTCACGTCTAGCCGCACGCAAGCATTTGACGCCATCATTGCAGCGGATGATCACACGGCTGTGATCGCCGCGCTCGCCTCGGCGCAACTCGGTTTGCCGCATAATAGCGTGGCGTCGGTTTATGCCGCGCGCAATAAATTCGTCATGCGGCAAATGCTCGCCGCGGCAAATGCTGCCACGCCTCGGTTCGTGAAATATTCTTCTTCAACCCCACCGCAACAGGTTCTGCCTGAAATCTTTTTTCCCTGCGTGCTCAAACCGCTTTTGCTCTCCGGCAGTCGCGGCGTGATGCGCGCGAATACTCGTGAAGAGTTCTGCGCTGCGTTCCTTCGTCTCAAAAAACTTTTGCACCGCCGCGAGTTCTTTGATGTAAAAGATACTGCTGCAAAAGAAATCTTGGTGGAAGAATACATTCCCGGCATTGAAGTCGCCGTCGAAGCGCTGCTTATCGAGGGCGAACTCACCCCGCTTGCGCTTTTCGATAAACCCGATCCGCTCGAGGGGCCGTTCTTCGAAGAGACGATTTACGTCACGCCCTCGCGGCTGTCTTTATCCACCCAAGAAAAAATCTTTGCCGCAACCGCGCAAGCCGCGACCGCGCTCGGAATGAAACACGGCCCGGTGCATGCCGAGTTGCGCATCAATGACAACGGTGTGTGGGTGATTGAAATTGCCGCGCGCACGATTGGCGGGCTATGTTCGCACACGCTGCGTTTCGGAACGGGAATGTCATTGGAAGAGTTGGTGCTGCGCCATGCACTCGGAATGGAGATCCACGCCTTCACACGCGAGACGCAAGCCGCAGGCGTGATGATGATGCCCATTCCGCGCGGAGGCGAGTTGCATGCAGTTGCCGGAGTCGAGGAGGCGCGCGCAATTCCCGGCATTGAGGAAGTTACCATCACCGCGAAGATCGGCCATCTGCTTGTGCCGCTTCCCGAAGGCGCGAGCTATCTCGGCTTCATCTTCGGCCGCGGCCTTCGCGCGGAAGAAGTGGAAGCCGCCTTGCGCCGCGCGCATCATTGTTTGCAATTCGATATTCGCCCGACGCTGTCGTTGGTTGAATCATGAACCCTTCACCCGCGCTGAAAACCAACACCTAGCAGCACACGGATCAAAAGCACACACTGCAAAGCTGTTTATTCCGCGTGCGCTTTTGATCCGTAAGTAGTCGATAAAACTTTCAGCACTCTAGTCTGCGTTTGGTTTTCCCATTCGCGCATTCACTCGCGCGCCACCCATTGCCATTGCAGTGCGTCATGCAAGCGCGCGAAATATGCTTCCTTCTCATCTTCAAATTCCGGCGGCTGCGCGCGGCGCAACAACTTCGCATCCTGCAACGCGGCGCTGGCGAGAAAAGCATACGACCGATTTTTCGCGGAAGGATCATTCAGACTGATCTGCTGCAAGCGCTTGAGAAAATCGCTGCACGCATCTTGCGGATAAGCGACTTTGTATTGCAGCACGCGAAAGATCGTGCTGTTCCGCACGCCTTCATGCTTCGAATTCAACATGGCGAGGTAATTCCGACGGGCGACTTGTTGCTTTTCCGGCCGCGCGCCCTGCAACTGCGCGGCGCAGCCGAAACACACCAGCGCGGCTAAAACCAGATTGCGGATCATTTTCGTTTCTCCTGTTTTGCGTCAGCATCTTGATTACAATCCTAACGGCCAAACAACTCCTCAAACACGTCTCCCCAACGCGAACGATTCTCGCTCCACATGCGATATTCCTTGCGCGTCGTCAACCCCACCGGCCCGTCCCAAATGCCGCCGTGAAGCATGCCGTCATAAACGCGCACGGCCAACACATTCTCCGCTCCCGCCACTAACAAATTGGGAGAAATAAAATACGCGCGCATCCGAAGCCAATCATCCCCGGCAAACTCCGGCTCGCTATGGCGGCGCGACCACGTTCCCGTCCGGCCCAAAAGCTTGCCGTTCAAATACACTTCTTCAACGTCATCAATTCTGCCGAGCACGAGCACCAGCCGCTCCTCCAATAATTTTTCCATCACGCGAAAGCGCGTGCGATACCAACCCGTGCCGTTAAAATCTTTGTTGCCATAGCCGTCCCAAATTCCCGGCACCGCTACTTGCTGCCACGAAGACTCGTCGCACCCAGGCTCGGAAAAGCGCATGTCGTCATCCATTTTCAATTTCCATTTGCCGGACAGATCGAGCGCGAGTTCCAATTGCTCACGCGCGTAAAACAGCCCGACCTCGCCATGCACAATGCCGCCGGCCAGCTCGTCATCATACACGCGCACGGCGAGCACGTTATCGCCCTTCGCCTGCAACAAGCCCGGCGGCACGGTGTAGCGGCGCTCGATATTATAACCCGTTTGGTAGTCCGGCGGAAAGCGGCCTTGATAGCCGATCATATGCCCATTAAGATAGACTTCATCCACATCATCGATCTGCCCGAGCAGAACATACATCTGAAATTCCTTCGCTTCCTCCGGTGCGGCGAAATGCAAACGATACCACGCATAGCCGTCATAGCCCGGATAGCCTTGCCGCTCCCACTCGCGCGGCACGCGGATTTCCTCCCACTTCGAATCATCAAAACTCGGTTCGGCGAATTTGAGATTGTCTCCAATTTCAAACTTCCACATGCCGCGCAGCGACAGCGCTTCACGCAGATTTTGCGCCTGCGCCGGTCGCGCGTAAATGGTCAGCGTGAGCGCCAAGCTCAGCAGCGCAAGGGTTCGATTGCATCGCGAATTCATAACGCTTCCTTTCATTTAGTGACGCGCAATGATACGCACTTCAGTTTTTCCGGTTGTCACTAAGGTTTCAAAGATTGTCAAAATTTGTCACGCGCGGCAACCGGTCGCGTCATTATTCCGAGCCTAATCGGGGTTGCACCTTTCTCCTCGCGCATGTCATTCCGAAAGAATTTTCTTGAGCCTCGGCAGTATCGCCAGAGAGTACCTGAATTTTGCACGGATGATGCCGCCAACCTCCGCCTGATGCTGTAAGCATCAGGCTAAAAGGTGGAAACCCCGCAAGCGGGGTTAATACCCATTGGGTGGCAGCCTCGCTTGCGGGGCTTGCATCTCCTAGCCTGATGCTTTAGCATCAGACGAAAGCCGGCGCGAGCACGGTGCAAAATTCAGAGAGTAAAAAGATTCCTGCTGAATGACAGGTGTGGAGGGAAAGCGTGCTCCAACCGAGCTTTGCCTTTTTGTTTCGTCGCTGCGGCGATGGCTCCTCTTCGCTTGTTTGCCGAGGTCGTCTCTTCGCGTGAGGTGATTTAAAAGCGGAGTCGTGTGGTGTGGAAATCTAAACCGGCGGGAATCATCCAAGAAATTTGTATCCAATCCCATGCACTGTAATGATGAATTCCGGATTGGCGGGATCGCGCTCGACTTTTTTGCGCAATTTGAGAATGTGGTTGTCAACCGTGCGAGTGGTGGGATATTCTTCCAAGCCCCAAACTTTGTCCAACAAATCCGCGCGTTTCACCGTCGCACCGCGATGCGAAATCAGAAAGCGGAGAATCTCAAATTCCTTCGCGGTCAATTCGACTTCATCGCCGGCTTTGGTCGCGCGATAATGTTTGAAGTCGAGCACAACCTCGCCGAAACGGAATTGCTCCGCGAGTTGGTTCGCGTTGGGCGTGTGCCGCCGCAGTTGCGCGTGAATGCGCGCGAGCAGTTCGCGTAGACTAAACGGCTTGGTCACATAATCATCCGCGCCAAGTTCCAGCCCGAGCACTTTGTCGATCTCCTGTCCCTTCGCGGTGAGCATGATGACCGGCGTCACATTGCCTTTTGCGCGCAACGCTTTGCAAACTTCATAGCCGGGCAATTTCGGCAGCATGAGATCGAGCAGAATTAAATCCACCGGCTGCGTGAGCGCATAGTGCAGCCCGGTCTCGCCGTTCGTTTCAACATGCACGTCGTAACCTTCGAACGCGAGATTGTCCGCCAACCCGGCCGCCATATCCGGCTCGTCTTCGATGATGAGGATTTTTGTCATTGCGTTGCTCCGCAGCTTTCAATTCGCGTTGTCATCCTGGAAGGAACTTCCCTAGTTCTCGGCATAGATCCAAGCACTAGGGAAGGTTCTTACAGTTCTTACAGAATGACAGCGAAGGTGGTGTGTGCTCAAAGTGATATAGGAAACTTCAAATAGAAACTACTCCCCTTGCCCAACTCGCTTTGCACTTCAACCTTGCCGCCGTGAGCGGCCATCACGTGTTGCACCAATGCCAAGCCAATGCCCGCGCCGCGTGTGTCGCGTCCCACCGCTTCCACGCGGTAAAACTTGTCAAAAATTTTCTGCTGCTGCGTCGCCTCGATACCCAGCCCACGGTCCGTAACTTCTATCACCACCCACGGATCTGCGCGAAACAGCGCCACAGTAATGTGCTTGTGCGCCTCGCTGTATTTCACGGCATTGTCCAACAAATTAACGAATGCCTGGCTTACGGCTTCCTTATCAGCATTGATCAACGGAACCTGCGACAAAATTTTTTCTTCCAGTTCGAAGCCGCGCCGCTGGAGGTGATAGCGATAGCTATCCAAAACTTCGGAAAGCACAGCGGCCAGGTCAATCGCCCTGGGTTCATAAATTTTCCGTCCGGCTTCGATGCGCGAAAAGTCCAACAGATTATTCACCATGCGCGTCAAGCGCTCGGCTTCGCGCGCGAGAATGCCGTAATACTCCTGCTTTTTCTGCTCCGAAGGCACGCGCCCCATTTGCAGGGTCTCGGCGAACATGCGAATCAAACCGAGCGGCGTGCGCAGATCGTGCGAAACGTTATCCACGAAATCCGATTTCAAACGCGCGAGCTGAGTTTCGCGCAGCAGCATGCGCAAAAACATTCCGGCCGCGAGCAGGATGATCACGTCTATGCCCAGGAGCAAATAAAGCGTGCGTCGCGTGCGCGCGCGAACAATCTCCGTGGTGCTTACGCCGCTTAACTTGATCGCCAAAACCATTTCCGGCAAAACCCATAACGGCTCCTCGTATTCAAAGATACTGTCGGCCGCTTTTTGTGTGGCAAAAAATATCCGGCCGGAATCGGCGCGCTTGATGGCCAGCAAAAAATTTTGATCTTCGAACTCGGAAATCTTCGGCAGCAAAACCGTTTGCACGAAACGCTCGGTGGAAAGCAGCACGCCTTCCAATTGATAAACGCCGCGAGCGGCTTCCGTCTCCCGCGCGAAGAGCACGAGCAATTGCTCTTGCGCGGCCTCGGCGTTGGACATCGGCAAAACCAGCGGCCGCACATAGCCTTTGGCGGCATGTTCTTGCATTCGTGCGATCGCCTCGGCTTCGGCTGAAAAAATCGCCGCGATGCGTTCGCGAAGGCGCGCTTGCTCCGCCGGCAGCGAATCCGGCAAGGACAACGTCAAGCGCTCATGGCGATAAACCAAAGCCGCGAGCACAGCGTTATAACGTGTCCGCACGCGCGCGAGTTGAGGCGCGAGATCATGCGCAGTGCGCGCGCGTTGCGTTTCCTCATGCAGAAAATTTCCCCAACCGCTCACCACGTCCCAACAATATTGATTCACGGAAAACAAGATCGCGCCGAGCTGGGCTTGATAAAGATTCTGCACGAGCGTTTCTTGCTCGTTGAGCCGTGAAAATTCCAATGCCGTGTAAGTCAGCACCGGCAGCAGCAGAAGCAACCCGAGCGGAAGGAGAATGCGCCATTTGAGGGTGCGGCGGGAAGCGCCGCGTTGCGAGAAAGTAGATTGCATGGCGAGAATTTACGGCGTGCGCGCGGAAGAGGTGTCAGCGGCAAGTAAAAAATTGTAAAAAGATGTCGCGCGATTCATTCCTGCGGCGACATCGCGGCTTCGATTTCTTCCGCGGTATATGGCAATCCCGTGGTGAGCACTTCCACACCGGTTTGCGTAATGAGCAACATGTCTTCGAGATAAAAAGCTTGCCCTTCAACTGCAAACATCGGTTCGAATTCGATGACCATGCCGGCTTTAAATATTTGCGGACGGCCCTCGCCCGGCTCCAAGCCGCTGCCGTGCACATGCCAAATCGCGGCATTGTCCGGAGCCAGCAATAACGCAACGGCCTTCTTGCCGAGCGGCGTGCTCATCTGCATCTGCGCTTGCTTCGCCGCTTCGCGGCCTGCTTGCGCCACCATTTCATGCGTCGTGCCCTCGCGCATCACGGCCAAACCCGCACGATACGCGCGAATGAGCAAATTCCAAACTTCTCGTTGCGCCGCATCAAACTTGCCCGAGACCGGCGCGGTGCGCCCGACATCGCCTTTGTAAAAATCATAATCGCAGCCAATATCCACGCGCACCAACTCGCCCGCTTGCATGTTGCGATTGAGATGGTGATAATCCGCGAGCGAAGCAAACGGCCGAGGAAAAACGGCATTCGGTCCGGACATCACCCACGGCCAGAAAGATGGCCCTTCGCCGCCCGCGAGCACACATTCGCAAACAATCTCCGCTTCCACTTCGCGCTGCGCGCGATTCGCACGCAGACCGCGCAGACCTTTGCGCAAAGCCGCGGCGCTGATTTCCGCCACGCGCTTGATCGCCGCGATTTCGCTTGCGCTCTTCATCAAGCGCAGTTCGGTTATAGTATTTTTTGCGGAAGCAAAGCGCAGCGCGGGCCAGCGCGCTTGCAAGGTTTGTCGCCACAGCAGATTCGCATCCTCAATCGGCGCGAGGCCCGGCGGATTGCTCTCCGGCGAAGGCGACCAATAACTCTCCGTCGTGTACAAAACCACATCCGGTTTTTCTCGCTGCCGCCGTTCTATAAAAGGAATGAACTCTTCCCACGCGATCACATGCTCAACCTTCAACTCTTTTTCGGAGGCTGCACCGGCCGCGAGCATCGTGTTCGGCATGTGCGCGGCCAGGCCGGATAACTTCGTCGGCACAAACAGCCACGATTCTTTTGCAATCCCATCAATCGCCAAGATCGCGCCCAACGTGCTGGGCAAACCCGCGAAGTAGTAGAAGTTCGGATTCTGCTGAAAGCCGTGCGTGAACAGTTGATCTTCATTCGCGAGCAACGAGCGCGCATGCAGCAGCAAGATGCCGTCGCTCAAACGCGCCATGGCATGCTCGCGCCGTAAACGAAACTCCTCGCGCGTGATTGTTTCCTGCGCAAATGACAAAGAGTTCAGCGTGAACGCACCCCACAAGAGCACAAGCCTGCCGAAGCGTTTATGCTCAATCCGCGGGTTCATACATCTCCTCCAGCAAACCATGATAGCGCTCGGTCACGACCTTGCGCTTAATCTTGAGCGACGCCGTCAACTCGCCGCCATCCACGCTGAAATCCCTGGGCACAATGCGCACTTGCTTCACCGATTCGAACGACGCGAGTTCTTTGTTCTTCTCCGCGACTTCAGCGTTGATCAGCTCGCGCACTTTCGGATGCCGCGCCAATTCCTCGAAACTTTTGTATGCAATGCCCAAGGTCTTCGCCCACGGCACAACGTGTTCAGGGTTCAACGTCACCAGCGCGGTCACATATTTTTTGCGATCACCGAATGCCATGGCCTGGCTGATATAACGCGAGGTGCGCAAAATTCTCTCGATACGCTGCGGCGCAATGTTCTTGCCGCCCGCGGTGATGATCAAATCCTTCTTGCGATCGGTGATGCGCAAAAAACCTTCGCTATCGATCTCGCCGATGTCGCCCGTATACAGCCAGCCGTCTTTATCAATCGTCTCCGCGGTGGCCTCCGGACTTTTAAAATAGCCCTTCATCACATTCGCGCCGCGATACAACACTTCGCCGTCGTTCGCGAGCTTCATCTCCACGCCCGGCCCGGCTTGTCCCACCGTGCCGAACTTGTTGTTGTCGTAACGATTCACATTCGTGAACGACGTGTTCTCCGTCATGCCGATGCCTTCAAGAATGAGCACGCCGCACGCATGAAAAAATTCCGCAATGCTCTTGTTCAACGGCGCCGCGCCGGACACCGCCCAAAGCATCCTTCCCCCAAATGCCGCCTGCACTTTGCTCAACACCAATTTGTGCGCGAGACGGTGTTTCAGCTTCAATCCCGCCGGAATACTTTGCTTCTTCTGTTGCAGCGCGCTTACTTGATAACCAACATTGAGCGCCCAATGAAACAACTTCGCCTTCGCCCCGCCCGCGTCTTGCACGCTCGAGGTCACCTTCGTATAAATTTTTTCAAAGATGCGCGGCACGCTCGCGATGAAGTGCGGCTGAATCTCTTTGAGATTGTCCGGCACTTTCTCGATGCCTTCCGCAAACGCCACGGCCATGCCGTTGTACATGGAAAAATTTATAATCAAGCGCGCGAACACATGCGCCATCGGCAAGAAGAGCAACGTCACGAAATCAGGGCGCAAATACAGCGAAGCGCTCGCGGTTTCCATGGTGAATAACACATTGCGGTGCGTGAGCATCACCCCCTTGGGCACGCCCGTCGTGCCGGACGTATAAACCAAAGAGGCGAGATCATCCGCTTGAATCATTGCCGCGCGTTGCTCCAGCGCGCTGTCGGCAATTGCCTCGCCCTTCGATAAAAATTCTTGCCAACTCATCACGCCGTTTTGCGTGTCGCTCGCGCCGTCGTAAATCACTATATGCCGCACGCGCCCAATCTCTTGGCGCATGGAAAGCAGCTTGTCGAGCTGCATTTTATTTTCCACGAACACAATCTCCGCGTCGCAATGATTGATCACATACGCACAATCCGCCGCGAGATTCGTCGGATAAACGCCCACCGTCACCGCGCCCGCGCTCATAATGCCGAAATCGCATTGCACCCACTCCAAACGCGTTGCGCTGAGTATGGCCACGCGGTCGCCCTTCGCCACGTCTAATGCCAGCAAACTCTTTGCGATCTGCCGGCACCGCGCCGCTTGTTCGCTCCATGTCACATTTTGCCATTGCCCCTCACGCTTGAATTGGTACGCGAGCTTGTTCGCGTTCGCCGCGACCACTGCGTTCAAGAGTTGATACACGGATTGGTATTGCATGCTTCCTCTCCTCGGTCGGTTGGTTTTCGCAAACTGCTCGTTACGAGTTTGGGATGAATCTTTTCCGGCGCTCGGCTTTCTTCACCAAATGAGTTTTTCTTTTGTTGGGCCTGTGCTCGAGCAACGTGTCTTCTTCGCTTGTTCCTCTGACCGGCTCTCTTCGCGCGAGGTGACTTAAAGCCTAGCTAATCATCGCGTCATCGAAGTGATATTTTCAAGCGACCGACACTGCAAAGGAGTTTGGCGATTTTACGCACTCCCTCTCGTTGTCATTCTCCCCCGAAAACAGGGCCTAGTGCATTGTTACCCTAATTTCGTAGCCCTGCCCCCTTGTGGGGCATTGATACGATCCGTGAATTTATTGGCTCCAACAGCGCCCCACAAGGGGGCGAGACTACAAAAACTAAGGTATAGCGCTTGAGGGGAATCTCGCTTTGAAGTTCACGCCCAGCGCTAGCGAAGGTCTTTCCAAGATGACATGCTAGTGGTGCGCGCCCTCAAAACAAAAACGCAGCTTCTCACGCGTCACTTCTGTCACGTTGCGATAATGCGCGCTCTCAAAGTATTTTCGCACGCGCGGTGACAGAGCTAAAACTTGCAAGTCCGACTCCCACGCGAATGCCTCGCCTCTCACATAACGCACCTCGCCGCGCTCAATGGCCCATGAAATTTCCGCGAGCGAACGCGCGCCCAAATCGCGCGCGAGCGCCGCGAGCAGGCCTTCGCGCACGGGATCATAAAAATGAAAATCGCGCCGATACAAATACGCGTTGTGAAAGTATTCGGGATAATTGCTGATGCCTTCCAACTCCAATCGCTGCGCCAGCTCGATCAACCATTGCAAAACGCGCCGCGCCTGCCCCAAGCCGGGATGATGCTGCTTCGGCAACGCGGGCCGCTCGCGCATGAAATGCGCATTCGGGTTTTGCAAAAGCAGCCACTCGATTGCCAGCACACGCGGCCTCGTGTCGCCGAGGTTATCCACGAGGCGCTTGCGCGGCGCAAGCACGGCTTCGCGCAAACGAAACTCTGCGAGCAAATGCTCCGGCGCTGCCTGCGCATGATATAGTTTCAGCGCTTGCAAGTACGCATCAATCATCTCGACGCGCAACAACAACGGCTGCAGCTTCGCCTCTGCCAGAGCCGCGCGAAAACCGCACTGCTCCCACATGCGCCAAATCTCGGCTTCGCTAAAACGTCCGAGCCACAACGACGAGCTTTTGTTTTTATCGAGCTGATCAAACAAATCCGCTTCAGCAAGCAGTGGCGCGCGAGGAGGTTGCACGGGAGATTGAGGAGAAGGCTTCTTCATGAGAAGTTTTCAATTGAAAAAACTCTCCAGCGGATGGATTATTCCTCCGCGCGAAATCTAGGTTACGCGCCCTCCACTCTCGCATGTCATTCTGGAAGAATCTTTTTACGTGCTGGAGAAACTGCCGAGTGCTTAAAAAGACTCTTCCTGAATGACAGTAATAGGAGGACGAAGTGTAACCTGTTTCGTGCTCGGAGTAGTAAGTCCGTTGGTCTTAATCTATCCGTTGGGGCTAAAATGTTTTAAGAAATCGCTAATGCACCTTCCCCATCAACTTTCGAATTGAAGGCGTCAACAACGCGAGCACAGCCGCGGAAATGAGTAGGCCCACGGCAATGCCGCCATAGAGCTTCATCAGCACACCAGAATTGCTCGCGTCAAAGAAGCCTCCCAAATATCCCGCGAGTTTGTTGCCGAGCGCGGCAGCGAGAAACCACACGCCCATCATGATGCCGAGCAGTTTCGCCGGCGCGAGCTTCGTCACCGTGCTCAAGCCCACCGGACTCAAACACATCTCGCCCATGACCTCCAAAAAGTAGAGGCCCACCAACCACAGCGGACTGATTTTTCCTGAGACCGTGAGCATCGCCGCGGGTACCATCAACACATAGCCCAAGCCGATGAACAACAAACCGAACGTGAACTTCGCCGGACTCGAAGGTTGGCGCTCGCCCATGCGAATCCACAGCCACGAGAAAATCGGCGCGAGGAGAATAACGAAGAACGCGGTGAGTGATTGCAACCACGCGGAAGGGAACGTCCATCCGAAAATTTCCGTGCGCACAAGATGCTTCGCAAAGAGATTGAGGCTCGCGCCTTTTTGTTCATACCCCGCCCAAAAGAGAATGGTGAAGAAGAAGAAAATGAAGATTGCGCCGACGCGTTTCCAATCGGCGGTGGTTAATGGCGAAGACGGGGAAGGGGAATTGGGGGATTGGGATATTTGACTACTTGGCTCATTGACTCGTTGGCTCCTTTCGTCACTGGCTCGTTGGCTCCTTGACCACTTGGCTCCTTGCCCCGCGATTCGCTCGCGCTGCAGCACATAGACAATCAACCCAAGCGTCATGCCCACGCCCGCGGCACCAAAGGCCCAATGCCAGCTCATGGCCGGATCGAAACCCATCGAGGCGATGAAGTCTTTGAAGTTTTGGCTCTGCGCGAGAAAGCCGCACACGAGCGGCGCGAGCACAGCGCCGAGGTTGATGCCCATGTAGAAAATCGAGAAGCCGCTATCGCGACGCGGATCGTTCTCGCCGTAAAGGCTGCCCACCATTGTGCTGATGTTCGGCTTGAGCAAGCCCGTGCCCACGGAGATGAGCACGAGGCCGGTGTAGAAAAATGCCGGCGAAGTAAAGATCATCGAAAAATGTCCGCACGCGATGATGATGCCGCCGAGCAACACCGCGAGCCGCGCGCCGAGCAAACGATCCGCGAGCAATCCGCCCGGCACCGCGGTGAGAAAAACCGACATCGTATACGTGCCGTAAATCGAGGATGCGGTTTTCACGTCAAACGCGAGCCCGCCTTCGGCGAGCGGCGCGACCATATAGAGCACAAGAACGGCGCGCATGCCGTAATAGCTGAAGCGCTCCCACACTTCCGTGAAGAACAGTGTGGTGAGGCCGCGAGGGTGGCCGCTGAAGCCGGAGGTGTCGGTGAGGGTTGCGAGTTCTACTTGCGAGGAAGAAGATGGCGTTGGCATGAGGGCTTTTCTCAAGTGGTTCACATCATTCGCGGCTCACATTGAAGGCTGAGCGTGTTCGGATATTTTCTGTTGCAACCAGAGATTGACCAGCGTTTCCACTTTCACGCCGCGCAAGCGCGCTTGCTTCTCTACGGAGGGAAGCAAGTCCAATTCAATCGGCACTGCACAAGTGATTTTGAACTCCACGTCCGGCGTCGCGGGATTGTCAAAATCCGTGAAGTCGTGCGTGTCCCAGAACTCTCCGATCTTTTCAAGCGTGCCGGCTTGGGAGATGCTGCTCAGTTTATTTTCGGCCATAGGATTTTCGCTCCTTCGCGCTCAGGATGAAATCAATTTGCATGTCGCCTCAAGCTTTCTTTGTCAGCGCGAGCATCAACGGCGATTGAATATAGCACGAACCTAATTTTATGCAAGGCTTACTTCAAACTCCACCGAGGCGCGACCATGTACAGCACAAGGACGGCGCGCATGCCGTAATAGCTGAAGCGCTCCCACACTTCCGAGAAGAAGAGCGTGGTGAGGCCGCGTGGGTGGCCGCTGAAGCCGGAGGTGTCACTATGAGGTGTTGGCATTATTCCTCTTAATCTTCATCGGTGTTGATGTTTCGCAACGGATCATTTTATAAAAAAGTAAAAAATGTTGATGAATCCCTGTTTGTTAAAGTTGCTCTTATAAATAATCGTTATCTCAATCTATCCACGGGTCTCCCTCCCACCAAATGCGACTCAATAATCTCTTCGATATCTTCGAGCGCGACGTGTTTGTACCAAACGCCTTCGGGATAAACCACGACGGTGGGGCCAAGCTCGCACATATCCAAGCAGCCGGCTTTGTTCGCGCGCATTTTGCCTTTGAGGCCGCGCTTGTGCAGCTCTTCTTTGAATTTCGCGGCAATGGCTTCGGAGCCTTTGGAGGCGCAGCAGCCTTTGGGATTATCGAGAGGGCGTTGGTTGGTGCAGATGAAGATATGCTTTTCAAAGCGCATGGAAGGCTGGAAGTTTAGGTATAGAGATATGGGGGAATTGGGATTTTAGATTTCGGGTTCGCGCTTGGGCGCTGTGGGCGCGGGCGCATTGGGCCACGTGAAAATTTGGCTCAACTCAATTTGCAAGCCGGGCAACAGTTCCGGAGAAGTGAGCGTGCTCCATTCCCAGCGCCGCGCAGTGGGCGTGAGCACGAGCACGCCTTTTTCATAGGGATCTACGAGCCACACTTCACGACTGCCTTTTTCTAAATACAGCTTGGCCTTTGCGAAGAGTTTAGTCCACGCATCGTCGCTAGAAATAATTTCAATCGCAATGTCCGGAGCGCGGGTCGGATATTTCTCGTCAGCTTGAAGATGCTCATTCAGAATAATCGAAAGATCGGGCACGCGGCTATCGTGTTTGCTCTTCGGCCAGAGGCGGTGCGTTAGTTCCGTGAGCACTTGACCGATTGGATTCGCTTCTAGATAATTAACCAATTTGGCGCCTAGAAGCGACTGAGTTCGCGCATGAGAGTAATCCGGCATTTTGAAAACCATCCTTCCCTTGATGAGTTCAAAAGGCTGCCCATTCGCCAGCTTGCTAGCTTGTTCTAAAGTCAGCTTGGCCGGCGGCGAAGAAGTCACAGGCCGTTCTACTTCGAAATAGCCTTTCTCTTCTTTGTAATCCTTTTCTTCCAGCATCGTAGTCATGGCAGTACGCTAGGGTTAGATGAGAAGCTTTTCGTATGTGTGCGCAAGGATCAAAGCCTTTTCATGGCAGAAGCTTTATCTCACGGCTCGGAAAAGCTATGACAGAAACCACATTTCAAAACAGCGGATTGCCGACCATTTCGAAAACCATGAAAACGACCGCGCCGAGCGTAAGAATGCCGAAGACGCCGGCGAGCGCGACAAACTTGAGGTTCTCTTGCATTTCCACGCCATACTCCATCGCGAGTGCGGTGTTCACGGTCACGTCGCCGGTGATTTTCGCCTGGCATGCGAGCCGTGTTTTGGAGCCCGCGCCGAATTGCAGCTTTTCAAAGAACGATTGTTTGCTCACACACGTATCCGGCGTGATGGTCACTTTATCCGAGCCGCACAGGCCAAAGCCGCGGCAGTTGAGCAGCTTGTTCACGCCGCCATATACGCTCACGCCCGCTTGCTGCGCGGCTTTGCGCAAACTCGTTCCTTCGGGCACATCAACTTTGACGTTCTCGTTTTGAAAAGTAACGGTCGGCATAACGGCATTCCTTCACGAGTGGTTGGGGTTATTTGGGTATTTGGTTATTGGGGTATTGGGTTAAATGGAGTAATGGAGTTTTGGAGTTTTGGAGTGATGGAGTGATGGAGTTTGAGCTTCACGAATTGACCACTCCAACAATCCATTACTCCATCACTCCAAATGGAGTTCACTCTTTCGCCATGGCGTCGAGGCTTTGCCGCGCGCGCGCGGCGAGGTCGCTGTTCGCGTTCAAAGCAATCACTTTGTCCCACCATTCTTTGGCTTTGTCATGCTCATGCACCGCGGCGTAAATGACGCCGAGGTTGTACATGGCAAAGTCATAGTTGGGGCGGTGCTGCAAAACTTCGTGCAACTCGGCGAGCGCTTTGTCGCGTTCGTTGTTGTTGAACAGCGCGCCGGCATAGTTCATACGCGCTTCGACGTTTTCCGGCTCGACCGCGAGCAGGTCGCGATAGTAAACCGCGGCTTGCTCAAACTTGCCGGCCATGTCAAACAACGCGCCGAGATGTGCGAGCGAGCCAACGTCTTTGGGATTGGGTGCGACGGCGTTTTTAAGCGAATCGATTTGTTTAAACACCGGCGCCATGCTCGACATGTCGAATTGATCGGCGCCGCCTTGCGGCATAGCTTGCGCTTGCGCCGAAGCAGGCATGCCGTTCGCTTCGCCGGGCTTGGGGTTGGCGGGATTATAAAACAGCAAAAACAAAATTCCGATGAGCACGACGGTGCCCAACAGCGGTAAAAGAATCAGCAACGGGGCGGGACGAGATTGCGTGGGCGAGGGCGCAGCTTGCAGATCTAGTGCAGCAGAAATTCCCGCGGTCGCGCCGCATTGACTGCAAAACTGCGCATTGGGTTTTAATTGGGCGCTGCATGCCGGACATTGATTCTCATTAGCCGCCGAAGTTTTCGCGCCGCAGTTTGAACAAAAGCGGCTGTTTGCCGCCACTTCATGACCACAACTTTGACATTTCATTGCATTCCTTTATCCGTTCGTTCTCAACATTTTTAAAATACGATCCAACCGCATGGCCTTCTCGTGCTGGGATTGATGCTCATAGATTAAAACCAAATTGCGAATCATGCGCGAAAGCATGGTGCGCGGCGAAGCCGGACGCAAGCTGTCGCCTTCCAAAGTATAGCCGGAGTTTCGCAAGATCATGGCGCATTCCGCGCGCGTGATGATACGTCCGTTATTGAAAGGGTCAAAATAAAAAGATTCCTGCGCCGTATGATATTGACAGATAAAATGCACCGGCATATTGATGCCGCGCATCGGCAAGCGCAATCGCCGCGCGAGCAGCAGATACACCAATGAGAGCGTGACCGGAATGCCGGTGCGCCGTTCGAGCACACGATTGAGATAGGTGTTGTCCGGATCATAATAAGTTTTCGTGTTGCCGTAAAAGCCTTCTTCCTTAAAAAGAATTTGATTGATGGTTTCCACGATCAAACGGCCGCCGGAACCGAAATCCAAACGCGCGAGACGAATACGTACGCGCTCCGCCATTTCATCCAACTCGCGTTGGTGCTCGGCCACTTCGACGTCCGAGTAGCCAAAACGCGCGAGCAAAAAAGCCGTGTGCTCCAAATCAATCTCTTCATCGTCGCGCAGGCCGAGCAGATAAAACGAGCCGAGCAAATCTTCCTGCCGAATTTTTTCCAACACGTGCCGCGCTTCGATGCGCACTTTGCCTTCGAGGTCGGCGTTGGTGGCTTCGCGCAGATAGTCTTCGGCTTCGGCGCCAAATTCAAATAACCGTTCGCGCGCGACGTTGCGTATGCCGCCGTCGTCGTCGCCCAAAAGCGTGATCAACGCGCGAATTTCACCGGTGGATTTTTTCACAATTCTCCTTCACTGGTTCCAATGCCGCTCTGCGCCGCCAGCCAGATGCGTTCGTATTCGGCGTACACGCTGTGGTCAAGTTGCTGCGTGAAGTCAAAAGGCAAGTTTAAGGCAATAATCAAGTCTTGCACGTCGGCGAGATCGCGCATGCGATGCGGCGCGGTCATGCCGGACGCGAGCTTTAATTCAACGAGTTTCTCTAACGTGACGTAAGCGACGTCGCCGCTGCGAAACTCGTGCTGCGCCGGAGAGGGAAAGGCCACGGGCTTGGGCAAACCGTCGCCGGGATATTCTCCGCTCGTGATGACTTCGATCTTGATCTTTGATTCAACATCGCAAAAAGTTTTCTGCGCGCCGGGAAACGCGGGCACGTATCCGCGATCGACGAGGCGTTCGTGAAATCGTTGCAGGCCTTCGGCTGTGAGCAGAATATCAACGTCCAACGTGAACCTCGGATAGCCGTGCGCGGCGAGCGCCATTGCTCCGAGCACAGCGTAATCAATCTGCTCCTCTTCCAATCTGCGCGCGAGGCGGCGCATGGTTTCGTAAACAACGCCTTTGTTCATAAAGAAATCCCCGGCGAGTTCTGCAATCTCCTCAAACGAAAGTTGCGTGCGCTGCGGCAGTGCGAAGCCCGGGCGCCGTACTTTTCTGTGCAACTCGGCGCTCTCTGCGCGTGGCTCATCTGCGATGGTAGTGCGATTCAGATTCATAATCCGCCTAGGCATTCGCGCTGCGCTTTTGGCCAAAACGATTTTCCGTGCCGGCCAGCAAACGGCGCACGTTTTGGCGATGCGTAAAAATGATCAAAACCGTCAACGCAACACTGAATTGAAACATGGCGTCGGGTACTTCACTTTTAAAAACCCGTTCTCCAATCAACAAAACAATGGGCAAGCAGGCCGCGGCGATCATGGAGCCGAGAGAAATAAAGCGCGTGAGATAAACGACGCCGACAAAAACTCCAAAGCACACGAGCGCGGCAACGGGATACAGCGCGACGATCATACCGGTTGCAGTGCCCACGCCTTTGCCGCCGCGAAAGCCCGCGAACACGGTCCAAACATGTCCGATCACCGCGGCCACGCCGCAGATAATCGGGAGCACGGTTTCATCGATGTGCGAAGGGCCGAACGGCTGCCAATGCGCGATCCAAAGCGTGGCCACAAAACCTTTGAGCGCATCGACGATCATGACGAAAATGCCGGGCTTCCAACCGAGCACGCGAAATACGTTCGTGCCGCCCGCATTGCCGCTGCCCTCTTTGCGAATGTCGAAATCCGCGCCGCGCAAAATTTTTCCGACAATGATCGAAGTGGGAATCGAGCCGAGGAGGTAACTGGTGATTACGACGGTGAAGAAGGATAACATAGGAACGGCTCCGAAAAGAGCATTGCAAATTGAAAATTTTAAATTTTCAATTTAAAATTTAAAATGCTTTTGGCTTTTGCACTTTCTTATTCCCCCAAAAACGCAATCGTCGCGGCGCCGGGCCCGGCGTGCGCGCCGAGCGCGGGCGAGACGGCTACGATGGGCACGTCTTTCACTTCAAAATGTTTGCGCAGTTGCTTCGCATAATAAGCCGCGGTCTCCGGCGCATTCGCATGACCGACCATGAACTTGAGATTGCGCTTGCCCAGGGCTTCGCGCTTCACAATTTCGATCAGCTTTTTATGTCCCGCCTCGCCGCCAAAAGTTTTGCCGATCACTTCGGGCTTGCCTTCGGCGTTGAACTTGAGCAGCGGTTTGAGATTCAGCATATTCGCGAGCGCGCCGCGAAATTTTGACACGCGGCCGCCGGCCACGAGATAGCGCATGGTTTCCACGCTCACGAACACATGCACGTTTTTGATCGCCCACGCGACGCGCTGCTGCACTTCTTCCATCTTTGCGCCCGCGGCGATAGCCTCCACGGCTTCGCGCACGATTAGGCCCAAGCCAATGGTCACGCTCTTCGAATCCACCACTTGCACGTCGATGTTGTCTTTCACCATGTGCGCCGCGCGCACCGCGGATTGATACGTTCCGCTCGCGCCGCCGGTGAGAATAATCGCGAGCGCTTGGCGATGGTTCTGCGCGGCTTGCAAATAGACTTCGCGAAAGTCCGCGGGCGCAGGCTGCGAAGTCGTCGGCGGTTGCGCGGCGAGCGTGAGCATGTGATAAAAATCGCGATCGGTGATGGTCACTTTATCAACGTAGCTGCGATTGCCGAACATGACGAGCACGGGCACCATGCTAATGTTGTGGCGGATAAAATCTTCCGGCGGGAGATCGCACGAGGAGTCGGTGATGAGGGCGATGGTTTGCAATTCCGGATCGTGATGCGCGCGGGTGTGTTGATTGCGCATGTCGTCTTTGCGCGCATCTAGCAGTTCGCCATATTCGCGCCCGAGGGCAAAAACCGTTTCCGGCTCGTTGGTGTGAATATGTACGCGCACGCGCTCGCTCGAGCCGGCCACGATCATCGAATCGCCGAGCGCAACGAGTTTTTGTTTCAGCGCGTTGCGATCAATGCCTTTGCCGGAGATCAAAACCTGCGTGCAATATTGAAACGTGATGTTCTCGGGCGCTTCTTCCACTTTGGCTTTGGCATTGCCAAATTCCAAAATGCCGCGCGCGAGACGTTCGATCTTGCCCGATTGAATAAAGCTGATCGCGCCTTCGAGCAAATGCACGAAGCCCTGACCACCGGCATCTACTACGCCGGCTTTGGCGAGCTCTTTCAATTTCTCCGGCGTGCGGCGCAAGGAATCCGAGGCGGCATGCAACGAGCTATCGATCAGCCCCGGGAAATCGGAAAACTTTTCCCATGTTTCATGAATGTGTTTAGCCCAATCCTGAATGACGGTGAGAATGGTGCCTTCGCGCGGCTCGGCAATCGCTTCGCGCGCGAGCTTCGCGGCATGTTGCACGGCATGCGCGAAGCCTTGCAAATCCGAGCGCACCTGGCCTTGAAAGCCTTCGGACAAACCTTGAAAGAATTGCGCGAGAATCGCGCCGGAATTGCCGCGCGCGCCCATCAACGCCGAATCCGCGAGCGCGAGGCTCATGCCATGCACCGACTCTTCTTTGCAATTCAACGCGCCTTCGGCCACGCTGCGCATGGTGAGCGCCATGTTGGTGCCGGTATCGGAGTCCGGCACGGGAAAGACGTTGATGTTGTTGAGGTGCTCCTGCATTTGAATCAGGCGTTGTGCCGCCGCAACCGTCGCATGTTTCAAGCGCGGTCCGTCGATGTAGGTCACAGGCATGCGCTGAGTCTCCGCGTAGGGAAATGCACTTCGTGAGTTGGAAAAAAAGGATTGGGCACAGGTAAAAAAGCGAACGAATGTAGCTTGAGGGGCAGGAAAAGTCAAGCGCGTTTTATTTTTCCGCGTAATGCCGCAGTTACGTTTTCCACCAATACCCGAGGCACTACTCTTCCGCGCGTTACTCCTCTGTGCATTCCTAACATAAAAATAAAAACTCCCACGAAAATGCTTTTCATTCTCGTGGGAGTGGTTCACTCGCGGAAAAAAATGTTTGGGGGCGACGGCTCGGCGAAGTTGCGAATGGCGCAGCAGGGCAGCGGCACTTCAACGCGATATCAAGCGAAAGTCTCCGGTGCCATGAAAATCGAGAAAGGAGAAACGGCGATCGAAGCGACGATACTGCCAAACCAAAATTTGCGCCGCGGGCGTGTTTCCATCGAACAACTGGACGTCATCGGGCGCGCCGAAGTTGACAAACGTTTTTCCCAGATCGGTTTGCCAGCCCTCTTGCCGGCCCGCGCTGAAGTTTTTATTGGCAAGCTCGATACGTTGATAATATACGTTCATCGCTTCGAGCTCCGAGGTGTCGGGCGTATCATCGCGGCGTTGCCAAAAGGAGCGCAGCATTTCGCGCTTTTGCTCCTTCGTATACTCGCGCAATGCGGTTTGCAATTGTTCGCGCTCGCTCGGGGCGGCAATATACTCCGCTGCGCTCAAGGCTTGATCCAAATGCACGCCGCTTGCGGGAATGCCGTTCCACGTGAGGTGAAAATTTTCGCGCACGGTCATTTCGGTTTTGCCGTGTTGCACTTTCATTTCGATTTCATAAACGCCATAGGGCAAGACCTCGATGCCGAGGGGCAAAACCAAGCGTTCCACGCGCGCCCGGCGCGGCCAATCTCGTTTCTGATTCACGACGGTCTGCTGTTTCCAATTGCGCAGGGTTTGCTCGACGCGCAACGGCTCGTTCGGATTCGCGCCGAACATTTCGAGATAGAGGTGCAACTCGCCTTCGGGCGTGGTCGTGTTTTCAAAAAGGCCGGGGGTGAGGACGAGCCGCTGCAACGAATCCGTTACGAGGCCATCAAGCAAAATGATATCGCTCAGCGCAAGCCGCTTTTTGCCGGAGGAAAAAGCCTGTAGCTCCTTGTTCAAATCTTTGCGCACACACGCGCCGCTCACGCGATCGGTGAAACTGAGCGCGACGCGGTATTTGCCGGGCGGCAAATCAAAATAATAATCGTGCGCGGAATATTTTCGGCGCGAGTTGGTTTCCTCAAACGCGCGCACGTGAATGCGTTTTTGCTCCTCTCGCCCAGCGACCCAATCGCCCGCATTGTTCGTCACGGCAAGCGCAAGCTCGTAGTGCGCGGCAAAACCGGAGTCATTTTTAGCAAAGCTGAGGTCATCATGCAAAATTGCAAGCGCGACGAGCAAACGACTCCGGCTCGAATCGGGCGCGGCAATGTTATAAAGCTGCGCGGAAAATGGTTGCGGCGCGCTTTGCGTTTGCGCCCAGGCCAGAGTGGTGAGGCAAAGCAGCGAGAAAAGAACTTTCATGCGGTGGCGTCCTTCAGTGAGGCGTGAAGCAGACTTCCTGTCTGCAAGAGATGCTCCGCGCACGCGGAATCATATTATGTCATAAGGCACTCAAACTCAGAATGAAATTCTGCGAGTTTCCTTGCCATCCTCTTGAACACGGATGACACAGATCAGGCGGATTAACACGGATAGAGCAAAAAAATCCGTGCGAATCTGCTTCATCCGTGTCATCCGTGTTCAAAATTTTTTGCTGTGCGGCTGCTCAAAGAGCTTCGGATTTCGGCTTGCACCAAAATATATACTCGTTGTAGGTTGGTTGTAACTCCCCTCAAGCTGTCATTCTGGAAGAACCTTCCCTCGTGCTCGCACCGGATCTTATTTCTTAACGGTGTATCAAGTGCTAGGGAAGTTTCTTCCAGAATGACATTTCAAAGAAGAGCATTACAAATTAACCCGAAAGCAGTATAGGTAGTCCGTTAAGATTGGAATGGCAGGCGCTACGTATCGCGCAGCACTTATCCCTCTCAATCTTCGCGGCTCGCCAATTGATAAAGCCCCAGGCCTTTGCGGTCGACAAAGAGAAATTCCAGTTGGCGCGCGTGATAACGCCAAACTTGAAAAGGCTGCGTCGCGGTGGCTTTCGTATGGATCTCGATTTCATCCGGCGCGCCATGCGTGAGGTAAACGCGGCCCAGATCGGTTTGCCATCCGGGCTTTTCGCCGCCAAATTTATCTTCGGCTTCCAACAGGCGTTGATAGAAGCTTGCGCTCGAAGTGCAGGCGCCATTGGCATTCGTGGTATCACGAGCTTGCCAAAATTTTCGTAGCGCATTTTGTTTCTCCGCCAAAGAGATTTGCTCCACCGCAGTTTGCAGTGCGTGGCGTTCCTCCTCTGTCGCAACATATTTCGCCGCGCCGAGCGCGTGATTCAGATGCAGCGCCGTGGCTGGAACATTATCCCACGCGAGCCGAAAGTTTGCGACTGCGCGTTGGCCGCGGCCGTCTTGTTGAATCAGCATTTCGACGGCATATGAGCCGTAAGGCAAAAGTTCCGTGCCGAGGGGCAAGAGGAGACGTTCGATGGCGCCGGTTCGCGGCCACACGCGCTGTTGTTGCAACACGATTTCCTGGCGCGCGTTACGAATGGTCTGTTGCACATGCAGCGGCGTTTGCAAATCACGGCTGCGGACTTCGAGATAAAGCGCCAACTCGCGATCAGGATTGGTGGCATTCGCAAAGAGCATCGGCGCATAATTACTTTCTTCGCCGCTTGCACGTTCCAACCAAATCGCATCGCTCAAAACCAGGCTGGTTTGCTCGCTATTGAAGCTGCGCAGCGCTTTGGTCGTAACCAAGTCGGTGCGAAGATTACTCACGCGATCGAGCACAGCGAGGCGAACAGAATACTCGCCGGGAGGGAAATCAAATACGAAACGATGAAAAGAATATCTTTGGGAGGAGCGGGCTTCCGTCAAATCGCGCGCATACAATCGCGTTGTCGCCTCGCGCGTGGCCACGGTTTCGCTTTTCACGTTCAAGACTTCGAGCACAATTTCATACTCCGCTTCAAAGCCTTGTATCGCCGGCAAAAACGTAAGTCCACTGGGCAGCACGCTCACGCAGGCCAGCAAGCGACTCAAAGTGGAGTCGGGCGCGGTGGTATTCGCCAATTCAATTTGAACACGTGGGGCAATTGTTTCGGTTGGAAAAAGCGGCTGGGCCATTGCGCCGCGGAGCGCGAAGGCTAGCAATGCAAGCAAAACGGTTTTCATGCTTTTCGACTCCTTCGGCATGATTATTTGCGTCAATCTCTTGACGCATCGTGGTTCGACTTCCTTGTCGGCCAGCGCCTCCGGCGCTGAACACAAGCATTGGTACCGCGAAAGCCGTGGAGATGCAGAAAGGGAGAGTAACTTTTTCGTGGAGGCAGGAGATCTTGCAAAAGAGGATTTAGCGTTTACTTTTCGTCACGAATGAGATTGTGCCGTGACATAAACGCGCAGCATGCGCACCTAGACCCACCCCAAGCCGGAAGGTTTGCAATCAAACAAAATTTTCCACCGGATGCGAGCCGCCCGCAAAATTTCTTTGCTACCTGAATTTTGCACTCGAGATGCCGTCAACCTCCGCCTGATGCTGTAAGCATCAGACTAAAAGTTGAAAGCGATCTAAAGATCGCTCATTACCCAGTGGGTAGTAGCCCCGCTTGCGGGGCTTGCATCTCCTAGCCTGATGCTTACAGCATCAGGCTAGGAGATGCAAAATTCAGGTGCTAACAGTTCGCGGCTTTTATCCGTTGTGAGGAAGCCATTTGCTTCTTTGTCCGAAGAACGAAAACTTCAGCCTCATGCCGGAACAAAAAGAGCTTCCACCTCCGCAAGCTCTGCGCGCACTCTCGGCTCGTTCCATTTCAATTCCTCGGCCATAATTTTTGCGCACGCTTGCACGGCCTCCGCGCCGGGATGTCCTGCGGAACCCAACTCCGTGCGGCGCATGACGACATCGGACAGCTTCAGCGCCATTTCCGCGCGTATGCCGTGTACCACCTCCGCGCGCAAGACTTCCGTGCTCCGCGCAAGCGGCAGCAAAGCTTCGGAGTTTTCATTCGTATGCTGCAAGACTTCGGGATAGGCCGCGCCGTAATTGGCGATGAGATGTTTTACCGATTTTTCCGTAAGGCCCTTAAGCTTGCGGCGCGCCTCCTCTTGCACATAGTCGTCGTAGCGCGCAATGTTTCCGCCATGAAGCGGCGTGTTCTCGCCGAGAGATTGCTTAGGCGGCAGGCCGAGCTTGCGCCACGCGAGATCAATCGACTTTGCAGCCACGTCGCGCGCGGTGGTATACTTCACGCCGACCACGGTGAGCAAACCGGCGAGGCCATGCTCGTGCTCATGATCGCGCACAATATAATGCTTCACCAAACGCACGTCACCAGTGCGCGGATTGACGCTTTCCATCGGCAACAAGCCGCCATTGAAGAACGCAACATCGGCACGGCTCAAGTTCGCCGCCGGATAGGCGGCGCTTACTTCATCAATGAACTCTTGAATATCGCTCTCCGTCACACGAAAATCTTTCGGCTCGCCATGATAGGCGACGTGCGTGGTGCCGACCATCGACCGGTCGCGCCACGGCCGAAGGAACAACAAACGCGAGCCTTTGTTAATGATCGCATCGCGATCTTTGAACTCAAACTTGCTCGGCACACCCACGGCATAGTGCGGCACGATTTGCCGGCGCAAGATGAGATTCATCGCTTTGGAGAGCAGCACTTTCTGGTTGGAATTTTTATGCTCCAGCAATCCCAAAGTTTGATTCACCCACGGCCCGCTGTTGTTGATCACCAAACGCGCGCGAATCTCAAACTCGTTTTGCGTCAACATGTCGCGCGCTTTCACGCCGAGCACGCGTTGATCTTTGACGATGAAGCCGGTCACTTCCACGTAATTGCCAAGCTGCGCGCCGTTCTGCGCGGCGGAATGCAAATAGGAAAGCAGCATGCGTTCGGAATTATACACCTGGCAATCATACCAAACCGCGCCGCCGGTCAAGCCTTGCTCTTCAATCCCGGGAATGATCTCTAAACACTCTTTCTTGGAAATCACGCGTCCGCCGGGCAAACGTTTCTGCGGATCGGATAAGCCGTTGCGATCAAAACCGACGAGGTCGTTCATGAACATCGCCACCGCCATGATCTCTTTGCCTTTCATCGCATGGCCGTACGTCGGCATGGCGCAAGGCAGCGGATGCACGAGATGCGGCGCGATGCGCATGAGGATCATGCGCTCGCGCATGGATTCGCGCATGCGTTTGAAATCGGCGTGCTGCAAATAGCGCAAGCCGCCGTGAATGATTTTCAGACTATTGGAAGAAGTCGCGCCGCCCCAATCGCCTTTCTCAATCAAGGCAACGGACAGCCCGCGCAGCGCGGCATCCCAGGTCGCGGCCGCGCCATAGATGCCGCCGCCGAGGATGAGAATGTCATGAACCGTGTTCGAAAGTTCGTGCAGATTTCTTTGCATAGTCGTCAAGTTTTGTTCGAGTCATGATACCAAAGCAAGCGAACGTATTCAGTACCAACGTTGCTCCGGATTCGCGCAAAGACGCGGGCCTTTGCACGCAATATAAGAATTTAAAACGCCGGTTGAAAGTTGTGCGAAGATTTAGGACATTGTTTCGAGAACAGCAGTGTTGAGCCGCTGCGCTCTCTCATTGTCATTCTGGAAGAAACCTCCCTCGCACTTGCTACACCTTCCAAAAACATAATGTGTCTCAAGCGCTAGGGAAGTTTCTTGCAGAATGACAAGAGGAGGGAAGATTGCAAACCAATTTCAAAGAGCATGTTTTAAAGCAAACAAATGTGGATGGAGAAACGATGACGCAAACTGAAATGCAACGCGAGCTGCACACGCCCTATGCACTCGCGCCCGAGCAGATCAAGCAATTTCGTGAACACGGCTTTATCAAACTCAAGCGCGTGCTCTCCCCCGCTGCTTTGGAATACTATGGCACCGAGATCACGGCGCAAGTACTTCGTTTGAACACACTGACCAAGCCCATGTCCGAGCGCACGACGTATGAGCGCGCGTTTTTGCAAATCATGAATCTGTGGCGGCAGAGCGCTCTCGCCAAAGAGTTTTGTTTTAGCAAGCGCCTCGCGCGCATTGCCGCGGAGTTGATGGGCGTCGAAGGCGTGCGCATGTATCATGACCAAGCGCTATACAAAGAAGCCGGCGGCGGCATTACGCCGTGGCATGCGGATCAATACTATTGGCCCTTGAGCAACAGCAACAGTTGCACGGTTTGGATTCCGTTGCAGCAGACGACGTTGGAAATGGGGCCGCTTGCGTTCAGCGCCGGCAGCCACAAACACGATCTCGGTCGTCACCTTCCGATTAGCGATGACGGCGAAGCGCGGATTCAAGCCGCATTGGCAGCAAAGAATCTTCCGCTACATGAAACGCCGTTTGATTTGGGTGAGGTGAGCTATCACTACGGTTGGACTTTTCATCGGGCCGGGGAAAATAAAAGTGCGAAACCGCGCGCGGTGATGACGATTATTTATATGGAAGACGGCATTCGTCTCGCCACGCCACAGAACAACAACCAAATTGCCGATTGGGAAACGTGGATGCCGGGCGCGCAAATCGGCGAAGTGGTGGCCACGGAGTTGAATCCGGTGCTCTATCGGAAGTAAAGGTTCTAGAGGGAATTGGAGAAAGGCTCCGGCTTCGCCAAAGTTTTTCTGCAAAGCGTTTTCTTTTGGCTGGAAATGTTTTAGCGCAAACGTTCAATGCAAAGGCAGGCACACGCAAGTCTCGCGGCGGGGAGGTTTTTGTCTCGCCTCAGCTTAATTTGTTTTGCTAGGCTTCGAGGTTTGGGTGAGAGACGTCGTTTAGGCTGCTTGTAGTTCATTTAAATTCGAACTCACCTCGCGCTGATTTTGTTCTTGCAAAACCTCAATCAAGCCTCGGGCTTTGTGCTTTTGAGGTTCCGAGGACAAATTGATGATCTTTTGCAAGCCCGGCTGATACTCATAGACCATCATTAACGGAGCTTCTTCAACAAAGCCAAGCGTCATGCCCAACAAAATTTTTGAAGAGAGCTTGAGATTGGCCTCGGTTAAAGCCGTATCGCTATAAGAACCGTGAAAGAGGTGAGCACCCGAAGGAATTTGCTCCGCCAGGCCCGCACCAGTCATTTCCCGACTCAAAAAACCTTCAAAGTGATCTAAATTTTTATCCGTGAGACGATTCGAGTTGTTTTCCGGAATCATATTCGTCCTCATAAGTTTTGCGATAGATGTGCCAAAACTGTTTGATTTCGTAAAAGGCTTTCGACAATGCTTCATTTTTATCC
>CAYNDW010000003.1:0-30046 GCA_964395375.1 uncultured Cytophagia bacterium | reverse complement strand
TTTGCAAAGTTCGACTTCCCCATTGTCCGCTCATTTGGGTATAACTTTCCCCCCGCAAGTTCCGACATTTTCCCTCCCAAAATCTAATCAAGGTCCATCACTGAAGTAGTCCCGTCTGGGAATGACAACTCTGCTCGTTTAAAAAGGCAAAGAGTTTTTTTTGAAAAACAAAAAAACCGCTCTGCTTCGCAAAGCAGATCGACCTTTTTAAAAAAGATGAGAATGCTTTGCCGAGTTAGCATCTATGATGATGTGAGAGCGTGTTGGGAAAGTCCCTCGAAGTTTCTCACACTCAAATTCGGGCCGGACTGAGGCATCTTATGCGACAAGCCGGATTCTCTGTCGGATACACCCAGTTAGGCAGCACTGGATGGTTGTAACCCCGTTCCAGTATCATAGAAATCGCGAGGAGGATCGTCACTTGGCGCTCGGATCAGTGGTCTCCTTATCCTCATAAGAGACCATCCAAACCACTACTATAAGGAGTGAGAGATGTCCACGAAATCAGATCTAAAGAAACAACTTGAAGCGATCGTCGGTCGCAATCTTAACGCGGAGGCATTGCAGTTTATCAATCTCACCCAATTGGTTGCCTCATCCAATATCACCTTGGATGGCAGCATAACCCAGAGCAGTCTCCTCGTCGCAAGACCAAATGAGTGTAGGTCGTCTCGTTTGCTGGACGTAAGTGGTTTCGCGACATCTGGAAGGGATGGAAAGGCACTGTTTCGGCTGAACTCCTTCCTTTGCCCCTTTGGAGGCGTTGGACCGGCCAATCCCAACCCCGATGTCCCCGCAACCTTACCTCCCCCGAAATTTTCACAGCCCATTAACGTCGTCGCAACACCTTTATCTTCCACGCCCTGCTTTCTTACGCTTGTGCATTCTCTTGTGGACAATGGCGCGGATGTGGAGATCAAGGTCTCAACGTGGGATGCCAACGGAGCGGCTGCACCAAACGTTTCTTTTGATTGGCGATGTCGAGTTCCACTTCTGGATGCTCCTATATTTGTTGTGAAGTCTTCGGCGTGTTAGTCGACACTACACTGGCCTAACGATCGCTTCGGGAGGGACACGTAAAAAATGCCGCGTCCCTCCCGCAAAGGCGTTCGACCTCAACAACACATTCGGAGCATTAAACCATGACTTTCGACCAAACAGTAAAGACACTCTCCATTTTAGGCGCGGTTGCCACTTTCGCCTGGGGCATGTTTCAGTACGTCGAAAACGACAAGAAGCAAGCTGAAACGCGACGGATAGAAGCCACGAAACCTTTTTTGGATCGTCAGCTCACGCTGTACACCGATGCCACAAAATCCGCAGCCACTCTCGCGACCACTGCGGATTCATCTGAAAGAGCCGCAGCCATGAAACGGTTCTGGTCACTGTACTGGGGTGAACTCGCTCTCGTTGAAAACAGGGGAGTCGAGGCGGCAATGAAGAGGTTAGGAGATCGTCTAAAGATGGGAGCGCCACAAGAAGAATTGGAACAACTTTCCCTAGTGCTTGCGCATGCGGCCCGGGAATCGTTAGCCGATTCCTGGGGCGTGAAGGAATGGCAAAACCCTCATCGTGCCGCGACGGAACAACCATGAGCGCTGAAGAAAAAAAACCGCAAGCGTGGTGGCAGACTTTGCCCGGTATTTTGACGGCAACGGCAACTTTCATTACTGCCGTAACGGGCTTGCTTGTCGTGTTATATCAGAGCGGGGTCTTTGAGGAGAAACCTCAGTCAAATGAAGGAAGCCCAATCACGATTGCGGGGAAATGGGCGGGACAAGCAACGGAGCCTTCGGGAACTTCCTTCCGCCTCGAAGTGGAAATTTATTCTTCGTGCATGCTGAATGAGAAATGCGGAACCATCAGCGTCTCTCACGTTCCCTGCCGTGGTGAAATATTTTTAAAAGAGGCGAATGCCGGCGAGTACGAGTTCTCCGTCGCCAACTTTGACAAGAGGAGCGATTCCCAAAAGTGTCAAGCCGGCGCCGGTGAGCATTTCAAGCTGCTTGCAAATGGCAAGCTCTCCTACTTCGCAGCTTACTCCGGCGCAAAAGGAGTTTTGGAAAAAGTGGCGCAATGACTCGCGCCAACGATTGTTGCGACGACGGCATGCGACAGAAATCTACAAGACTGTATTGCACCGCAAGTTCAGCAAAACGCCACGAACGATGGTTCCATAACTCTTCCTTCGCAATTCCACTCCCGCAAGTACCAGTACTTTCATTTCAAAAATCCGCAATAGGCCCACGTTTCTACTAGTCCCGCGTCTAGACCCATTTTGAACCCCGAGGTCTATTCTTTCCCTGCTCAAACTTCCCGATATTGGCACTGTAAATAAAAACCGTCGCACAGGCTTAGCGGAATGTCGCTTCAAGAACGCTTCTCAAGATCGCCAGGCCCAAGCGCCGTAAAATACTCTCGCGTTTACAGAAACCAATCCACACCGGAAAAATATGTCTTTCATAGCTCCACAATGCTTCTCACTCTTTATTTCAGGAAGGTTAACATGAAGATCTTTGTTGGCAATCTCGCACGCAGCGCAACGACCGACGCGTTGCGGCTGGAGTTTGAAAAGTTTGGCCAGGTGGGCACAGTTGACATCATCAAGGATAAATTTAGCGGCGAATCGAAAGGATTCGGTTTTGTCGAGATGCCGGCTAAAGCCGAAGCGGAAGCGGCAATATCCGGGATGAGCGGCCAAGAAATGGATGGAAAAACCTTGAACGTCAACGAGGCTCGTCCCCGAAACGACGACCGCAAAGGTGGTGGCGGTGGTGGCGGTAGCCGCCGTTCCTGGTAAGTTGTTCGGATGTAAAGATTCACCCTCCGGAGCTGGCCGGAATACGGAGTGTCCGGAGGGTTCTTCTATTTGCAAACACCGCGAAATTTAGAGGCTGCTTTTGGAAAACGGTTCAACCAATCCCACGGGCAATCGCATTGCGTTCATCGGCAATTACATGCCGCGACAATGCGGCATTGCCACATTTACCACTGATTTGTGTGAGGCGATTGCGGCCCATAACGGTGGAACGACA
Organism: uncultured Cytophagia bacterium; assembly: GCA_964395375.1. Taxonomy (GTDB): domain Bacteria; phylum Zhuqueibacterota; class Zhuqueibacteria; order Zhuqueibacterales; family Zhuqueibacteraceae; genus JABWAN01. The sequence continues at coordinate 27,011 of CAYNDW010000003.1, read as the reverse complement.
TGCATCGCTTTGCCGGTCAATGACATCGAGACCGGCTACGCCTATCCGGCCCGCGTGCGCTTTGAATTGACGGAGAAGGACATCGATTCATATCGCCGCGCCGCGGACTTTTTGAATATCAACAACGTCAATCTCGTCTCCCTGCAATTCGAATATGGCATTTTCGGCGGGCGCGCGGGCAGTCATATTCTGGCGCTCTTACGGGAATTGCGCATGCCCATCGTCACGACCTTGCACACCGTTCTGCAGGATCCCAACCCCGATCAGCGCCTGGTATTAGAAAAAGTCGCGGCCCTGTCCGATCGGCTGGTCGTCATGAGTGCGCGCGGCGCGGAATTTTTGCAAGAAATTTATCATGTGTTGCCGGAGAAGATTGATCAGATTCCGCACGGCATTCCCGATGTGCCGTTTGTGGACCCGAGTTTCCACAAAGACCGGTTTGGCGTCGAGGGCAAAACCGTTTTGCTCAGCTTTGGTTTGCTCTCGGCGAGCAAAGGAATTGAAAACGTCATCAACGCGCTGCCCGCGATTTTGGAGAAACATCCGAACGTGGTGTATATCATTTTAGGCGCGACGCATCCGCACGTGATTCAACACGAGGGCGAAACCTACCGCCTCTCTCTGCAATGGCTGGCGCAGGAGAAGGGCGTGGAGAGCAACGTGATCTTCTACAACCGCTTCGTCAGTTTGGAGGAGTTGGTGGAGTTCATCAGCGTGGCGGATATTTATATCACGCCCTATCTCAACGCGGCGCAGATCGTTTCGGGTACGCTAGCCTACACGCTAGGCGCGGGCAAAGCGGTGATTGCAACGCCCTATTGGTATGCGGAAGAGATGTTGGCGGAAGAACGCGGAGTGTTGGTCCCGTTTGGCAATCCCGCGGCGTTGGCGGAGCAAGTGATTGACTTGTTGGATAATGAAACTAAGCGTCACGCCATGCGCAAGCGGGCTTATTTGTTCGGGCGAGAAATGATCTGGCCGCAAGTGGCGCGTCGCTACCTCGAAAGTTTTGAGCGCGCCCGCGCCGAACGCCGGCATTATATTCCGCCCGGCTTCATCGCGAAAGCGCTCGATAAACGGCCGGGCGAACTGCCGCCGCTCAAGCTCGAGCATTTGCGCCATATGACAGACGAGACCGGCATGTTGCAGCACGCGCTGTTTACCGTGCCCAATTACAGCGAGGGCTACACCACTGACGATAACGCCCGCGCGTTGATGGTGAGCGCGCTCTTGGAAGCTTTGGGCAATCAAGGATCTTTGAAACTCGCCTCGCGTTATCTTGCTTTCATTTGCTACGCGTTTAATCCGGCAACCGGGCGCTTCCGAAATTTTATGGATTACCAGCGCAATTGGTTGGAAGCTGCCGGTTCGGACGACAGTCATGGCCGCACGTTGTGGGCCTTGGGCACCGTGTTGGGCCGTTCGAACACGCCGGCTTTGCAAAGCATGGCGAGTCAAGTGTTCGAGCAGGCCTTGCCCGCGATTCTCGGCACCACGAGCCCACGCGCGTGGGCCTTCGCGCTCATCGGCATTCACGAATATCTGCAACGCTTTGCCGGCGATCGCCGGGCGAGCCAAGTGCGCGAAGAACTCGCCGGACGGCTACTCGCGCTTTATAAGCGCCATCGCTTGGATGAATGGCATTGGTTCGAAGATCGACTGACCTATTGCAATGCCGCGTTGTCGCATGCTTTGCTCTTGTGCGGCCAATCCATCCCGCAGAGCGCAATGGCCGACGCGGGTTTGGAGTCGCTTCGCTGGCTAGCCGATTTGCAGCGCGTGAAGGCTGGGCATTTTGTTCCGATTGGCTCCAACGGTTTTTATCCACGCGGCGGTTCGCGCGCGCGGTTCGATCAACAGCCGGTGGAAGCGCAAGCCATGGTTTCAGCTTGCCTCGAAGCCTCGCGAATTACGGGAGACAAACTTTGGCGCAAAGAAGCCCGCCGCGCCTTCGAGTGGTTCCTCGGGCGCAACGATTTGAATCTGCCCATTTACGATCCGACCACCGGCGGTTGCCGGGACGGTTTGCATCCCGATCGGCCGAATGAAAATCAGGGCGCCGAATCGACGCTAGCGTTTCTGCAATCTTTATTGGAAATGCGTCTCGCTGAAAATGCTCTTTTAACTATGGAAGCTCGCTCACAATGAATGATCAACTGCCCCAACTTTTCCAGCGCCATAAGCTCAATCCCATTTTGACCGCGGCTGATTGGCCGTATCCGGTCAATAGCGTGTTTAACCCCGGGGCCACGTTGTTGCCCGATGGAACCACGCTGCTCTTGTGCCGTGTGGAAGATCGGCGCGGACATTCGCACTTGAGCGTCGCCCGCTCCGCCAATGGGATCGATGGCTGGCAGATTGATCCTCAACCCACTTTGTTGGCGGACCCTAAAAATTTTCCGGAAGAGAAGTGGGGCATTGAAGACCCGCGCATCACCTATGTGCCCGAGCTAGCCAAGTATGCGATCGTGTACACGGCTTTCAGCAACGCTGGACCGGGTGTGGCGCTAGCCCTCACAGAAGATTTCCATCATTTTGAGCGTTATCGCGTGATCATGCCTCCCGAAGATAAAGATGCGGCTCTGTTACCACATCGGATTGGCGGGCAATGGGCGTTGATCCATCGCCCGGTCAGTTCGGCGCGCGCGCACATGTGGATTTCTTATTCGCCCGATTTGCGGAATTGGGGCAATCACACCTTGATGCTCGAGGCGCGTCACGGCGGTTGGTGGGATGCAAATAAAATCGGCCTCTCGCCCCCGCCGATTGAAACGCCGGAAGGTTGGCTCGTGATCTATCACGGTGTGCGACACACCGCAGCCGGCGCGATTTACCGGCTGGGACTCGCCCTGTTCGATTTGCAGGCGCCCGAGCGTTGTCTGAAACGCGGCAACGAATGGGTCTTTGGCCCGGAAGAACCCTATGAACGGCACGGGGACGTGGACAACGTTGTCTTCCCCTGTGGCTACACCATTGCGCCTGATGGCGACACGATCCGCTTGTATTATGGCGCCGCGGATACGAGCATTGCCCTGGCCACCGGCAGCGTGCGCGTCATGCTGGAATGGCTTAAACAACAATGAAGATTTAGAACGATCTTTATGCGAGCAGAATTTTGTTTTGTAGAAGTTGACACGTGGAATTCTACAGTCCTAGTACTCTTTCATCTTGAGTTCGAGATGGTACTAGTCCCCAATATAGACCCTTTTTGAACCCCCTGGTCTATTGAATCCTAACGCAAATTTGGCGATACTGTCCCGTTGCATCCAGATTACTTTCAGCAAGCTTCTAACGAGGGTATAACGTGCAAAAAATAAAAGTGCTCCTAGCGAGTCGGCCCAAGCTACTTTCGGAAGTGATTCGCAACATGATTGCGCGCCAGCCGGACATGGAAGTCATGGGCGAAGTCCTTGATCCCATCGAACTTTTGCTGGCCGTGAAAACGACCGAGGCCGAGATCGTCATCGTTACGCCGCTCGATTCCGAAGAAGAGCCGCGCCTGTGTCGTCATCTGCTCGCGGATTATCCGGACCTCAAAATTGTGACGCTCTCGCGCACCGGTGAAGCCGCGACTTTATATGAATCCGACTCGCGCAAACAACGCATCGAGGAGCCGGGCGAGGAATCCATTTTGCGCGCCATTCGCGACGTAGTGCGTCCGAGCGCGAGCTTAAAGGAGTTTTAATATGAAGCGCAATTTTTGTGACAATCTCAATCACCGCCGCTCGCAGGCGCCGGTGCGTTTTTGCCCGCAATGTGGGGGCATCGTCAATGCCAGCATATTGAAGCAACGTTGCAGCGAAGTCGCTCACGACAAGAGTCGTCGCAACTTCAACCTATTCTGCGTGGACTGTGGCGTCCAGCTCAGGAGCGGTGTGACGGCGCGCGTCTAAAAATCCCGAGCTTCAGATCAAAACTTAAATTATACTCATAAGCAAAAGAGGATCTCTCCCATGCCCATCACTGCCCACATGCCGAGAACGAAATGCTATTTTCACGAATTGCAGCGCCCGCCGGAATTGCCCTACAACAGTTTTCAACATCACGTTTGTTGGATCTGCCAGGCCCGCTTGCTGGAACTAGCCAAAGCTAATTATCGCTTCGAACTGCGGGAACAAGTCGTCATGGTTTCCCTGCAAGCCGAAGTCGGTTCCGTCGTTGCGTAGCCCAAATTTTTAGCCGGCACGAGGCCCCTACTGCTGATTTTTCAAAAAGGCAAAACCTTCAAAAGCTAATTCTGAAAACTGAAGGGCGGAAACATGAGGCTTGCGCAGCATCAAAAATGCCCGGCGCGAGGCAGCATTCTGCCTTAAATATTTTTCCGCCCGGCGCTTTTCCCTCATGCCGTTTATCAAAAAAATTAGTACCCTGGGGCGAGGCTTACGTTCCAGACTTTTGGTTCCTAAGTATCTTGTGCGAGGAAAACATGCAGAGTCAAGGCAACACCATTTTTGTTGGAATAAAAATCAACGACAAGCTGCGCGAGCAGTTAGACGCAAGCAGCGCTTCCATGAAGCCGTTCTTTGCGGGCAAAAGCCAGGAGCATTTACAAATCGTGCAGGTCGATGAGGACGAGTACATCGGCAAAACCGTCGCGAGCGGCACGGCGCTGGAAACGCTGGGCAACATGCGCCTCAACGTGAAAACCATGCTGCAGATGATCTGTCCCAAATTCACGTTCGTGGAGGGCGCGCTCAAAGTGCTCGCGCTCGCGCCTCCGCCGGTTAGAAACATGCGCATGTAATCGCGCCGCGAAATCGCAAAGTTATGATCCAACCCAAAGATCTTTATCGCAAGCTGGCCGCATTGCTGGAAAACATCGATGCCGGGCGCTCGGAAGAGGACTTTCTCTTTTCGGTCTCCGCGAAATTGGAAACCTCGTTTGCCCGCGATCTGTTGATCAGCAATGGCCGTCTCTACGTCGAAGAACACGAAGCCTTCATCTTGCTAACTGCTCCGCGACCGGACGAAACGAGCGCGCGCGCGCAACAACCTGCACTGGATGCGCACGCAGCAGAACTCGTCATTCAGAACGGCTGCTACATTTTCAATGATACGGCTTTGCCCATCAACAAAAAGGCCGGCGCGCAAAAGGAGTACAAGGTTCCCGCGGCTTTCACCGTGCGCAATCCGAACCAACGTTGGATTTTTGTTTTTGATCTTAAAAGCGGATGGGTGCGGGAAGAAGTGGAATTTTGTTTGAACGCGGTGCGCGCGCTCCTCAATTTTCGTCTGGCTTCCAACGCCATGACCGATGATGTGAAGCGCGCCGCGATCATTCAACAGAGCCTTTTACCGAGCAACCCGCCCTTCATTGCCGGCTACGAAACCGCCGGGCGCTCGCAACCCGCGGAAGTGGTGGGCGGCGACTTCTTTGATTTTTCAATTTTCGACGAGGAGGTTTTTAGCGTAGCCGTGGGCGACGCCAGCGGCCATGGATTACCGGTCGCGCTGCTGGTGCGCGACGTGGTGACCGGCTTGCGCATGGGCGTGGAAAAAGAGATGAAAATGGCCGAGGCCATGCAGAAACTCAATCGGGTTATTCATCGCAGCACGTTGTCGACGCAATTTGTTTCGCTTTTTTATGGCGAGATCGAAAGCAACGGCAACATCTTTTATGTGAATGCCGGCCATCCGCCTCCGCTCTTGGTGCATGGCACGCAAGTCAAAAAGCTCTCCGCGACCGGCACCATTCTCGGCGCGCTGCCGGAAATTTCCTTGCGCCGCGCCTCCATGAGCTTCGAACCGGGCGCGATCTTGGTGATCTACAGCGACGGGCTGCTAGAACGGCGCAACCATGACGAGGAAGACTTTGGCGCAGCGCGCTTGGAACAACTGCTCATTGCGCACCAACAGCGCAGCGCGAAAAGCATTTTAGAAGTGCTCTATCAAGAGCTCTTTGCGTTCGGGAATCAAACCAATTGGCAGGATGACGTTACCGTCGTGGTGGTCAAAAAAATGGATGTGTGAGGTTTGTAGCCGCGCTAAAAACGAAGCCGCACGGCGCGCACCGTGTTGTGGGTCGACTTGGTCCGGTTCAGTTGGCTGTAGCCATAATTAAAATTCACGTACCACGCTAAATCCCCTTGCCCCCTCTCTGAAGTCCACATCCAAGCCCTCTGCTTTACATTAAAAATCGGATGAATATATAGGCCGCCTTCATTCGGCGCTTGCTCCATGAGCGTCATCGCTTCGGTCAACGAAGGCAGCCGCCAATCATGAAAGCCCGCATAGCCGCACTTGTTGAGATTCTCAATCCACGCCTGCGCATGGCGAAAGAGCATCGGTTGCGCTGAGGCCGCTTGTTGCCACATCAAACCCGTCGTGCGATCAACCACGACTTCCTCCCGTTGCAGGCTTTTAATCTGAAAACGTGACGTTGCGCGCTTGGTTGCGACGGGAGCCTCGGACGTTATGGTGACCACGGGCATAAGCATTTCCTCGTATGATTGCGTTCGCGCTGCGGGAGCAATAAGAGCGTGAATACTTCATCTCTTTGCGGCGGCAATATACGGCGAAATAATTTCATAAAGACGATCTATTTCGGAAATCATAAAGGCAACCGCTCCATTTCCTCAAACCGCCAATCCACGCGAATGAGCGCTAATCCTCTTTTAATTCGCGTTTATTGGCGTCGCTTCGCGGTTCAGACGGAAAGCAATTATTCAAGGCCTCATTCATTCCCCGGCGGCCAAAGACTCGCGCCGACGTCCGTGCGATAATAACTGCTGAGACATTTGAGCTTTTTGATGTTCTCATACGCCGTCGCAATCGCGTGCTCCAAACTTGAAGAGACCGCGACAATATCCGCGATGCGATGGCCGGTCATCACCACTTGGCCGCGCGCGTTCTCCGCAACCTCATTCCACCACACATCGCATGTCGGTTGCGAAGTGAGAGTCACCGGCAATTGCGGGCCTTGAATCGCAGTGTAGGGATAGCCATAACCTGCGAGCGTCAAGTTGCAACCGAATTGCACTTCATCGCGAAACGCGAGATCGAGCTTTTCATTGCGCGCGGCTTGCTGGACCACTTGCAAAGGATTTTTCAGAAAGCGCAAAATCATTTGCGTGGAAGTCACGCCCATGCGCACGTTGTATTCAAGCACGTGCCATTTGCCGTCGCGCAGGGCCGCGGTCACTTGCACCGGCCCGTGAAAGTTCGTTGCATGAAACCACGGCAAGAGCGGATGCAAAAGCTGTTTGGCCAAACCATATTTGTCGTGCGGATCTTTTTCTGCCAAGCCGCCGAGCGGCGCGCCCGCGACCGGTCCCATGTTGCCATCGAACGCGCGTTTGTATTCTTGATTCGTGACCAAAGAATGAATCTCACCGTTGCTCACGAGCGCGATGTGGCCCGCTTCGCGGCGGCCCATGTATTCCTGCAAGAAAACGCCTTCGGCATAATCGAGTCTTTCGAGCCAGCCTAACGTATCTTCGACACTCTCGCATACAATCGTGTGAATCGGGCTCGTGGGCGAGCACAGCGGATTTTTGATGACGTAAGGCCGCTGATCTTTTTTGATGATGGCCTCGGCCTCCAAACGATTACGCGCGACATGCGCTCGCGGAAATGCGACGCCGTATTGCTCGCACAGTTCGCGCGCAAAATCGCGTTCGCGTTCGAGGCGCATGGCTTCATCCACCGCGCAAAAGATCGGCACGCCGAGCGAGCGCAACTCTTCAGACCACGGCTGCAAAATCCAATCGATGGACATGGGCACGAGCACATCAACTTTTTTGTCGCGCACAAAGCGGCACGGGCTGGGAAAATAGGACGCGGGATAAACTTCGCCTTCGAGCGAAGGGCCGTAATGGCCGTAGCCGCGCGTGAGGTAGCAACTCACTTCGGCGCCGTCTTCTTTAAGAATGCGCATCATCGCATGCGAAAATGCGCCGACGCCGAGGAGCATGACGTGGGTGGGAGAGGGCATATGTTTTTGTATTTGAGGATGAGATAAAAAGCGTTGTCATTCAGAAGGAATCTTTTTGAGCAGCGAGCACGAATCTCGTTCATAAGCCGAAGCTCTAAAGCAAAGCGGCTCCCGCAAAGGCGCAGAGCCGCAAAGAATCCGCAAAGAATCCGCAAAGGAGTTTCTTTGCGAACCTTTGCGGCTTCGCGTCTTTGCGTGAAGCTTTTGCTTTTTAAGATAAAACGATCACTTCTCTTGCCATAGCGAGACGTTTGTTGACGACTTGCCAAAAGGCAACGACGGCCTCTTTACTTGTCATCAAAAAAGTCTTCAAAGAAGCCCACGCCGTTTAACGGAGACGGATAAGCATAGCGCTCGCGCTCTTCGCCAAATTCCGTTACCCAATCCTCCGGCTCTTTGGGATTGACAACGTCGAACAATCGCACGGGATATAAATAAGGCCGGCCTTGATCATTCAAGATGCGGAGAGCATCAGCTTCGATGCCAATGACGACGTAGTTTTGCCGCGGCGTCAAATCCGGATAGCGGATATTTTTGCGGCGGAACTTCACAATCATGATCAGCTCAATGAATGGGTAAAATGACTTGTAATATATTCGTAAGCTCTTCTACATGGTAGCGCTTTAGTTGTTGATTCGTCGCGAATAAAAAGCTGGTCTTCTCCTTTTTTCTTTTTTCCATCATCTGACCAATCTTCTAACCAAACAGGCGCGGGAGATGGTTTGCAATCAACACGAAGTATTCTCTTGTCATCTATCTTTTCCACTTTCAAGTGAATTAAACCTACGTACGCACTTTCAGGTATTTTGCTTGCCAGAACCTGTGCTAACCACTGTTTTATATCTTCATCTTGTTTTTCTTTTTCGAAATTATCATCAATTCCTATAGGCATTTTATCCTTGTCAACGCCAACAAGCAATGTTCCGCCATTGGAATTCAAAAACGCAACAATAGTCTTCACAACTTCAAATTTAGGCCTGGTGCTTCCCTCTTCATCATTTTTGAAGCGGAGCCGAGACTTGAACTCTACATGCATAGACTCACCCCCTTGGATCAATGTTCTTGTTTTGGTCTGCAAACTAGATCGCAAATAAGAGGTAACTTGACATGTTAATGCTCGAAATAACTTGAATGAAGTCTTGATATCAAACTTATTTTCATCAAAAAGATCGTCTCCATTAGCACATAACAATATCGACTCTTGAACAGTTGTTACTGTACCCGTCCTCGTATTATTGTCGATAATTGCGATTTCTCCAAATACGGCTTTTCGTTTGAAGTCTTTTTCTTTGTCTCCCAGAATTGTTAAACTAAGCAAGCCTTTTTCAACAATAAAAAGAATTTTTTCTTGGCTGTTCTCGTTGAAGACTACGTCTCCTGGTTGATATTGTTTTCGAACAAGCACTCTAATGAAAAGTTCAAACTCGTCTCTCGCGAATTGATCAAATAGTGGAATCTTCTCCAAAAAATCTATAAGAGCACTGTCGTTTGGATCAACGGCGGGAAGAATGGTCTGCATACAATCTCCTTAAGGTTAAAAAACGGTTCTAATTGGAGTTTGGTTTGTAAATGAGATTAATCACTTTATCGCAGAGCTATCTAAAAACGTTTACCACTCTTCTGGCGCGACTTCAAATCTATCCTAGAGGCATTCCTCCGGCCAGTTCATAATGAACATAACAAGATCCTCCACCCTCGGACTCTTTCCCGTCCTCACATAAAACCCTGAAGTGCTCACGCCGAGCAAGAGGCAAGAAGCGAGGGGCAAGCCCGAAACAAATCCCAAACTAAAACCGGCGTTGAAGTGATCGCCGGCACCGGTGGAGATAAGCGGCTTGGCGGTGAAGGGGCCTTGGACATATGCGGTCTCGTTCGCAGTTGCGGCTACAGCATACGTGCGCGGATGAATCACGACGCATTCGAGTTGCAAGCGCGCACGAATGCTCTGCGCCAATGCTTGCAATGCCGCGGGTGAATCATCAGGAGCCGGAAGACTGAGCACGGTTGCCAGCTCGTGGCTTTCTTTTTCATTGATGCCCAAGATGACGGAAAAATATTTTTGAAATTGCGTGATCAGGTTGAGCGCTTCGAGAATGTCATCGGCAAAACGTTTTTCGGGATCGGCGAGATCGAAGAAAATAGTTTTGCGCGGCGTGGTCGCAAGCTGGGGACATATATCATGAATGAGATGTTTCCAAATATCGGACATGTGGGCGTACATCGTCCAATTTACCAGGCCGAGCAGCGTCGCTTGTTGAAACGCTGCCAGAAATCTTTCCGCGCCAACGCGTTCAATGATCAACTCCCACGTGAACCCATGCAATGATTCGTGTTTGCCCATCATGAGTTTGCCGTCGTTAAATTCAAGCGCGTCGGTGTGCCCCGGCTCGGCAACGGAGATGACGTGCGCGCGTTGCGCGAAATCTCTGAACACGGGATGAATGTCGGGATAACCGAGCATACCTATATAGGTAACGGGCATGCCGAACGCGGCGAGCGCATTAGCGAAGATCGGCCCGTTGCCGCCGAGCTTGGTTTGCTGCACGATCATTTCCATGTTCGTGCTCTGCCCCGAGGCTTGCGCGATGCGTTGCGCGAAAGTGTTGATGTCGCCTATCAACGTGTACTCCTTCGGCGTGTCGCGCTTGTCCACGACGCGAATAATTTCATCGACGAAGCCGTCGAAGCCCACGAGCACGTTTTGTGAGGCGATGGCGTTTTGATGAGAGCGCAATGCGGCGAGAGTTTGTGCGCGGAGTTGCGCTGCCGCGAGGGTTTGCGAGGTATTGGAAGAACGATTCATATCAAGCTCATCAATCTCTTTATTGACGCATTTCAAAAAAGATTTCCCCAACTGCTAGCTGAAGTCCAACAGAAAAAAAAATCCGCGGGGTTTCATCTAGCCGAGGGATGATTTGTTTTGAAAAAGATCGAAGCTGCGAGCGCAAGGTGCAGCGCTTGTGAATGCGCGGCAACAATAAACAAACTCGATTACAAAATCAAAGTAATTTCTAATTGCTGGATGCTGGTTACTGGTGCATGACCATCAAGCATCTGTCACGCAACAAGCAACAAGCAACAAGCAACCAGCACAAGTCTCAGTGAGAAACAATGTCTCAACGAAGTACATGAGTCCTCGCGGAGGATCGCAATGTAGTTGCGCAGCGACAAGCAACTCGTTGTTTCAGCATGAAGACAGGTTGCGTGACACTGTATCCAAGTGGGCATATGGTTTGCTTAAATTCGCAAACGTTGTTGATGTCGTTTCAAATTTTACTTCACGGCCTATCGCCAACAATCCACGGGAAATTTTTTACGCAACTTGAGACACAGCAGATGGACTCCAAAAAACTTTCCTTTCTCGTTCCAAAGATCGTGCATGGGGGCTATACCCAAGGGGAACTGGTTGAGTTTATCAACCTCGTGCAAAAGATTTCTCTAAGCTATTTGAAGTATCAAGAAGTGATCGGCAAACACATTCGCTGGGAGCGGCGGCGCAAAAGCGGCGAGTTGGATGATCTCGCGATCGATTGCGTGGCCGGCTTGTTCATGCGCAACGACAATAACGAGTTTGTGCAGTTGCGGCGCTACTTCGGGCCGTATATCGAAGCGAACGCCGCGCCCAACGATGTGGAGTTGTTGATCATGCTGCGGCGCTTGGTCATCAAAAAAACCAAGCAGGAGCTTTCGCGAATTTTTAAAGAGCGCGACCCCGAGGGCGCGAAGATCATCCGCAACATTCGCGTGGCGGTGAAAAACGCCGCGGATTTGGCGACGTTTCGTGAGATGGGAAGAGAGTATATTTATGTGCGCAGCGGCCGGATGATGCGCAGCCTGGCGCACCAACACGAACATGCTCCGATGGGCGGCGTGGCGACGCAAAGCGCGCCGGGGCCGGCGGAGTTCTCGCTGGAAGAGTTGGCTTATCTGCGCAAGGCGAAGCCGACTATTCCGGATAAGTCCTTGAAGCAAAATTATCTCGAGCTGTATGCGCCGAAGGACCACGTTTCTTCCACCATTCGCAAAATGTTGTCCGTGGTGGAAAGCGACGAGCGGTTTCAGAATTTTTTGCCGACGGATGTGGTGGCGCGTCTGATCCGTCATACCAATCTTGAAGTGGTGCGCAGCCGCCTGCTCGCGCAAATCGAAGACGTGTCGCCGCTGGATTACGTGCGGTTGAAGGAAATTGAACGAGCCAAACAGAAGGTGTTGCAACGCGTACGTCATAAGATACACAACCAATATGTCGCCAGCAATAAAGTGGCGCCGGAAAAAGGTGAGATTTATTTTAAGACCCTTGCCGATGTACTGGAAGACATTACCCACAGCAAGAAGATCGAATCCTATTTCCGTCATCTGCGCAAGTACATGCCAGATTTGACTCAGCGACGGTACCGTCAGGAAGAACGTACCATCTTTGAGTATCTAGGGAAACTCACGAAAAAGTGGTTTCGCGAATACCTCAAGGATTTGCTGTAGACAGGTAAACAGGACCTGGAAGTTTTTTGCGTCGTGTCGGAAAATAGTTTTTCCGTGAACCAGGGGTATTGTCAGTACATAAAAGTACGAATTCGAAAGTACAGCGTCCTGCAGTGAGACAATCGGACAAAACACTGCAAGACGCAGAACCCCCGAACCCTCCTTGGACTGACGGTTGTTGAGGCAGTGAGGAGAAAATCACGATCGACGCATGAAGAAAAACTATTTTCGCCAGCGGGATTGGATCCCTCGGACCGCCGAGGTGATCAGGGAAGAGTGTCTGGATGCCGAGTCGTTGGAGTTCGTTTTGCTTTCCGCACAACGGAATCGTTCACTCTACGAGCAGTTTGAAGAACATCTCCTCACGTGCGAGCGTTGCATTCGCCGCGTGCGCGCGTTGGCAGCGTATTACCGCATTCTGGAGAGTGAACTTCAGCAACCGGCGTCTCCGCGACTCGTTCAGTTAGCGCGGACACTGGCGGAACCAGTCGAATAAAAAGCCTCGTCATTCGACGGGCGGATTTTCGCCCACGTTTTTTATTCCACCGTGGATCGAAGGCCGCTTCGATCCGCCTTCCACAATTTCCCTCGCAGAACGTGTTTGTCGCCCGAGTCGCGTTTGAAAAATTGGCCCGGCGCGCCGCATACATTTGAGCTAGTATTCGGCGCGCGACCGCTCGAATTATACCAACGCGCTCGCCGCGTTCTTCGCTTGTTGCAAAAAAATAATCCCGCCTCGCGTCAAGTCCGAAAAAATGCTTGACAGGCTAGGGCCTTTGCCGCTATATTGCTCCGCGTTTCACCTGCGCGAGAATGGCAAAAAGCCTCCGAAAATGCACGGCGAAATCACACCAGCGTTTGTAGCCACCTTGCCCTAAAATTTCTTTTTGCCTAAAAAGCTTTACCGGGCGTGCGTAGTTTTCCAGCATCTGTCGCGGGGAGTTTGACTTATCTTTCAAAAATTCGCCTCGCACACAACTCAGCAACAGGCAATTTGCCCTTAATTCTTCCGGCAAATTACCGTGGAAAAGACATCACGGCGAATTCACTACGGCTTTGAGGAATTCGCCTCGGACCAAAGTACGGCGAGTCATGGAAAATCCAACGATTCTGGTTGCAGATGGCGACCCGAAAAATCTTCAAATTCTGCGCGAGAGCTTGGAAGCTTCGGGCTTCGAAGTCATTGTCGCCACCGATGGCGTGCAAGCCTGGCAGAAAATTTCTTCCGAAGTTCCAGACCTAATTCTCTCCGAAGTCAATTTGCCCCAATTGGACGGCTTTCAGCTTTTAGAAAAACTCAAAGCCGATCCCGCCACCTCCGCCATTCCGCTCATGTTCCTTACCAACCGGCGCGAATTGCAAGATCGCGTGCGCAGCTTGCGCGGCGGCGTGAAAGACTATATGATCAAGCCGCTGCACGTCAAAGAAGTGCTCGCGCGCATTCGAATGATTTTGCGGCGGATGGAACGCATCAAAGAAGAAGAAATCGATTCTTCGCGCAAATTGGCCGGCCGACTGGAAGAGTTCAGCCCGGTCGATCTCATCGAAAGTTTCGGCGTGGAACGCAAAACCGGCGTGCTCACCCTCAACAACGAGAACAACCGCAGCGGCGAGATTTATTTTCGGGAAGGCGCGGTGGTTAATGCCGCGCTCGGCAATCTCAAAGCGGAAAAAGCCGTGTATCAAATGCTCCCGTGGAAACGCGGCCATTTCACCATGATCTTTAAAGAGATCACCCTGCCCGATGAAATTTCCGTGAGCAATCTCGGCCTGCTGCTGCAAGGCTTCAAACGGATCGAAGAGCGCGAGCACCTGTTCAAGCAATTGCCCTCCCCGGAAACCACCTTTGTGATGACCGAGACGTTTCGCAGCGTTATGCAGAAACGCGACGCCTCGCCCGAAGTCGCAAAGTTCATCGGCCTCATCGACGGCCGCCGCGACATTTTACAAGTTATCGACGAGAGCACGTACGACGACATCAAAACGCTGGAGCGCTTGGTGAAGCTTTATCAACAAGGCTTCATCAAACCCGGCAAACTCGGCGTGAGCGCGGCGGAAGACAAAACGGCGATTACGGAAAATCTCGCCGAACCCAAGTTCGTGCAAAAAATTTTGCAGGAGCATCCGGAAGCTAAGAAAACGAGCAAGCCGTTGCCCGAGCCGCGCGCGGTCGATCTGCCGCCGTTTCGCGCTCCGTTGAGTTTGCCCGCATTCGCCTCGCCGGAAGATTCCGCGGAAGAGGTTATGAATCGTCTCGCCTCTGCGGGAAACGGGGAAGCAAAAAACCATGAGCGCGAGAGCCCCGCAACGCCGCCAACAAGCCCGGTCGATTTTGCCGATCCCTTTGCCAAAGAAAGCTTGGAGCGGAGCGGAGAAACCTTAACGCCCGATCATACCAACCAGCAGAACGACCGTATCGCTGAAGCCGGCGCGTTAGCCGCGCCAGAATTGGAAGCGACTGCGGAAGACGAAGAGGTCATCGAAATTCGAGAGGCCTCGCCGGCTTCCGAGCAAGATTTTAGCTCGTCCTTCGAAGTTGATCGCCTCTTGCGCACCGCGGGTCGCGGGCTTTCGCCGGAATATCTCGAGCCGGATCTGCTGCCACTCGACCTCGGCGAAATCATGAAACGGCCCGTGGCGCCTCCCCCATTTTTAACTGAAACCAACGGCTCCGGCAATGGCGAGGCCTCCAAACACTTTCCGTCCGCGCCGCCGCAGCCGCCGGCGTTTACATTTGAAAACTTCGCGGACGCATTGCAAGAGCAGATTGCCTCCAAGCCGGAAACTGTTGCCGCGCAAACTCCACCTTTAGAAGAAGATGAAATCGTAGCGGAGGCAAACAACTCGTCCTTCATTTTTCCCGTATCGGAACCGGAAGCGCAGCAAAACGTTGACGCGTTGCTCGCGCAAACACAATTGCCCGCCTTCGAGCAGCTTGAAGTGACGCCGATTTTTACTTTATCCAAAGAAGAAGCCCGCATACTCGCGCCGGCCGAACCGGAGCCGCAACCCATGCCGCTCGTTGAAACCGAGTTGCGCGAGTTGCCACCAACTCCGGTTACGCCCGCAATCATCGCAGCACAACCGGCTTCGACGCCGCAGCTTTCTGCGTTGGACGCCGGCAGCACGGAAGTAATCACCGCAGCACTGCTCAAGCTGGCGCAACAGCGCAAGCTCGCGCGCCCCAAGCTATTGGTGATTGGGCGTGAAGGCCGCGACATTTCCGCCTTTGTTAAAAATACTTTGGGTGCAGACTCCACTCTGCGCAAACGGGCAAGCGCGACGTTTCAGCATTTCGAGATCGGTGAGCGTAAGCTGCTGGGTCAGCCCTGCGAGGTGATCGGAATTTCGATGGAACAACAATTCACGAAACTGCTGGCCTCGACCGCGCAGGAACTCTCGGCTTATGTGATGCTCGTGGAAGCGCATCGCCGGCAGGAATTAACCTACCTGTCGTATTTGCTCGCGATGCTCAAAACGAACTATCGCCTGCCTTTCGGCCTGGCCATGCTGCGCTCAAAGGATCAAAAGAATTTATCGAAGGAGACGATGCGCGACCTGCTCAACCTGGCGGAAGCGGATTATTTGCACGAGTGCAATCCCGAAAATGCCGACGAAGTCGCGGCATTTCTTTCCGGCCTAGCAAGCGAAGAACATCTCGCGCACTTTGCCGAAAAGAAATAGCGCAACAACTCTACGCTGTCATTCTGGAAGAAACTTCCCTGGCACTTGAGACACATCATACTTTGAGACGTGTAGCAAGGACGAGGGAAGGTTCTTCCAGAATGACAATCAAAGGGCGCGCGCGACTTAACGTCATCTTTATAGCCTCAACTCCGCTCTCCACCTTTCGCACTTCGCAGAATCTCTCCTCTACTTTGCCCGTGGGAACAAGCCAAACGAATGGATCGCAAAAAAATTATTTTGGTTGATAAAGAGCCGCAAGCCTTGACCGAGTTGCGCAGAGCATTGCTCACCGCGGGTTATGAAGTCCGCATCGTGTTTCGTGCGGCGGAGGCTTTGGCGCTGGCTGAAAATTTCCGCCCCAATTTGATCATGGCCGAATCGCGTTTGCCGGAAATGGACGGCCCGCGCCTGCTCGAAGAAGTGCGCAACCGCCCCGACCTGCAAAGCGTGCCGTTTGTGCTCATGGGCAAATTGAAAACCGTGGAAGAACGGCTCGCGCTGATGAAGCTGCCGCTGGATGACTATTTCCAAAAGCCGTTCGAAGTCGAAGAAGCCGTGGTGCGGCTGGAGAATCTCATCAAAGAAGTGGAGCAGCGCGCCCATGCGCCGCGCCCGAATTGGCGCGGCTTTAACGGCGCGCTCTCCGAAATGAATCTCTTCGACCTCTTGCAAACCATTAGCGTGGGCAAGAAGACCTGCGTGCTCAAGCTGCAAACGCGCGGCAAAACCGGAACCGTGTATCTGCTGGAAGGCGAAGTGATCGACGCGGAATTGGACGGCGTCGAGGCGCGGCGGGCATTGCTGCGCATGTTCACGTGGACGGAGGGCTCGTTTCAAGTTGAGCTGCGACCGCACGAGCGCGGGCGCTTGCTTACGACACCCACCCATGATCTGCTTTCCGAAGGCTTGACGCGGCAAGATCGCTGGGCGCGCTTGCTCAAACAAATGCCGTCGTTGCAATCCCTCGTGCGCCTTAAACCGCCAACTCAAACCGCAGTGCTCAACCAAGAGGAGCGCGGTTTGCTCGAACGTATTGCCGCAACGCGCGCGGAAAAAAGCCTTTTGGAAATTGTGGAAGAAAATCCCGGGGACGAGTTGCGCACCTTAACCGTGCTCAAACGGCTGCACGACCAAGGCCTGCTCACCGCCACGGCCATGGCCGCGTCTGTGGAAAAAAGCAACGGTGATTACTTTGCGCGCCTCAAGCAATGGCGCGAACACGGTGGGGACGTCACGTTAATTACGCGCTTGGAGCATTTGCTGGTCGCGCAGGAAGAGCCTGCGCCACGCGCGCAGGACCGCCGGCGTTTGGGTCGCCGCCTCGGCGATCGTCGCCAACACGATCGCCGCAGCGGCTTCAAAAACAAAGAAGAGACGCCGCTTTTTTTAAAAAAGAGCGAGCTGTTAATGTTGCGGGAAAAATTGGCGCGCGAGTAACGCAGACTTCCAGCCCGCATGCCGCGGCGCTAAACCGGCGCCGGCATTCGTTACTTCACCTTGAGTTTGCAAAACAACATGACCCCATGCGCATAGCCGAAATCGCCATCCTCGCTCCTCAAGCCGAGGCGAGAAAAAAATTCATCACCGCCATTTGCGATCAACTCGAAGTGACCGGCGAACAACTCACCGTCGGGCGCTTGCCGATTAACGAACAGTTGGTGCTGCATCTCTATGGCCTGGCCGCGCCCATTGCCGCCCAAAATCCGCCCTCGTGGGATTTGCTCGCGCGGAAGTTGCTCGGCTACGTCGTGCTCTTTGCTTGGCAAGATCAAACTTCGTTCGAGCAAATCAAACTAGGCCTCGAACAAATCACCGCGCGCGCGGAAACCGCCTTGATCGTGGCCGCAAACGTTGCCGCGGCGGACCTGCCCGCGTTACAAGCCTTGCGCAATAAAAGCATTTTCGTCAATCAACAAGGCCAGCTTACTTTTTATCAAGAAGACGATCCGCAAAGCATAAAAAAAGTTTTGCTCGCGCTCGTCGATCTCCTGCTCGAACGCGCGGAATAATACTCCATCCTACCTTAGATTCAACCCAAACAACGCCACCGCATTCTGCGTCGTGCGTTGTCCAATCTCCGCGAACGACAGCCCCTTGATCTCCGCCAACTTCTCGGCGATAGGCACTGTGTACGCCGGCTCATTGCGCTTGCCGCGATGCGGAACGGGCGTCATGTACGGACTATCGGTTTCGAGCATGATGCGCTCCAAAGGGACCTGCTTCGCCACTTCCGGCAACTTGGATTTTTTGTAAGTAAGATTGCCGGTGAATGAAACATGGCAACCGAGATTTAAAACTTGCTCGGCGTAATTCCAATCTTCCGAGAAGCAATGAAACACGCCCGCAAGCTGCGTCACGCTGTGCGCGCGCAACGTGTCCATAATCGCCGCACCTGCTTCGCGATTGTGAATGATCACCGGCTTGTTGAGCTGCGCGGCTAAATCGAGTTGGCGCGCGAACACTTCCGCTTGTTTAGGCAAGGGCACCGTCTTCCAATAATCATCCATGCCGATTTCACCGATGGCCACGACTTTCGGATGCTGCGCGAGATCTGCAATCTGCTTGAAATCATCGTCGCTCGTTGTAGCGCAATCATTCGGATGAATACCGACCGCGGCATAAACCTGCGCGTGTTGTTCCGCCAGCGCAATCGCTGCGCGGCTAGAAGCCACGTCGGTTGCAATGCAAATGATCGCCGCCACGCCCGCTGCATGCGCGCGTTGAATGACTTCATTGCGATCCGTATCAAAGTGGTTGAGTTGCAGGTGGGCGTGGGTGTCGATGAGCACGATTCTCTTCTTTTATGCCGCTTGCAGGTTGGGAAGCTTCAACATCTTGGCTTGCACGGATTCCAATATCGAGTCGCGAATAAACAAACTGGCATGGAGAATTTCGATGCCGATCAATTCTCCTTTGTCATTCAACTCCGCCGTGATATTCGGGCTTAATTCAATGCTGCCGCTTTCCGGCTCATCAGAAATTGCCAGGTGCAAAACGTCTTCCTGCTCGAAATAAGCTAGTTTGGTTTTATTCATGGGTGAATCTCCCGGTTTTTATTCGAACGAGAATCTGTGTGCGCGTGGTAACGTGAATTGTTGTCGGCGTTATCGTGTTTTCATCGGCTTCGTATGGAATCATCACGAGGTCATTGCCATGCTTTCCTATCGCCACCCGTCGTCGGGTCGCAGTATCGAAATATCGCTCCGGCGACGACTTTACAATTGTTTCGATGCGGGCAAGATCAAATCCACGCAGTTGCGCTTTGTACTGCATATATTCCGTCCAGATGATATCCATCGAAGGCTCCAACTCTTCACAGTTCACCTTTGCTTGCCGAAGAATGCGTGCTTCCCATCGCTTAAACCCGTTCCTCCAAAATGATAAACCGCACGATAGCCGATGCAAATGACAAACGGCAACGCGCCCGGATATTTTGCATACATTAGCCTCGTCGCTTCTTCTTGAGTGGCAGCAACGACGTAATCGCGCGTATTGACGTTAATGGCAGCGTACTCGCCCCAATGCTCCTTTTCCAATGCCTCCCGCATCGGTTCGTAGGTCGCTCGAGCCATGAGGCCGATGCGAGCGCGTTCTTCTTTGCTCGGCAAATTCTTCAGCGTGATTGTTTCCATAAAAATACCTCGCTTTTAAAAACCCCAAACTCCATCAATCCAAAACTCCATCAATCCATTCTTACTTCACCTTCGCCCCGCTCGCCATCTCCCGTTCCGGCGACACGACCGACAGCGCGCCCTCTTCCGTCGAGGCCGCGAGAATCATCCCCTGCGATTCGATGCCGCGAATTTTTGCAGGTTCGAGGTTCGCGACGATCACAACTTTTTTGCCGATGATTTGTTCGGGGGCGTAATGCTGCGCGATGCCGGCCACGAGTTGGCGCTCTTCACTGCCCACGCGAATTTTTAATTTGAGCAGCTTGTCCGCTTTCGGCACTTTCTCCGCTTCCAAAACTTCCGCAACGCGCAAATCAATTTGCTTAAAAGTATCGATTGAAATCAACGGCGTAGTGGGCGCAGCGGGCGCGGGTGCTGCTTCTGCCGCTGCAACTACCACTGGCGTTTCCGGTTGTGCGGGTGTGGTTGCATTCATTTTTCTTAAAGCCTCCTCAAGGCGTGCGATTTCGGGTGCGATTGCTTCGTCTTCAATTTTAGTAAATAAAATTTCCGGCGTGCCGAGTTGATGATTCTCCGCAAACGGCTCGACCGGCGCAATGAGCCAATTTTGTTTTTCAACCTCGCCCGTCAAATTAAGCATCTTCCACAAACGCGCGGCGGAGAACGGCAACGTCGGCGCCATTAACACCGCGAGCGCTTTGCACACGCGCAGACAAACGTGCATCGTAGTCGCGCAACGATTGCGATCTTGCTTCAACGAACGCCACGGTTCTTCATCGTTGAAATACTTGTTCCCTTCGCGCGCCAAATCCATCAACTCTTTCGTGGCGCGGCGGAACTCGTAGTTTTCATACGCGGCGGCAAGTTTCTCCGGCCATCCTTGCAGCGCGTCGAGCATGCGACGATCCGCCTCGTTCAACTCATGCACGGGCGGCACGCGGTTCGCGAAATTTTTCTGCACAAACGTGAGTGTGCGATTCACGAAGTTGCCGAGAATGTCCGCCAGCTCGCTGTTGTTACGCGTTTGCAGTTCCTTCCACGAAAAGTCTGCGTCTTTCGTCTCCGGCATGTTCGCGGCAATCGCATAGCGCAACGGATCGGGCGGGAAGCGGTCGAGATACTCATGCAGCCATACCGCAAAATTGCGGCTCGTGGAAAGTTTGCGGCCTTCGAGATTGAGAAACTCGTTTGCCGGCACATCCGCAGGAAGAATATAACCGTCCTGGCCCATCAACATCGCGGGCCACACCATCGCATGAAACACGATATTATCTTTGCCGATGAAGTGTACGAGCTTCGTATTCGGATTGCGCCAATACTCTTTCCATTTGTCGGGCTGGCCGATGCGCTTGGCCCACACTTGCGTCGCAGTGATATAACCAATCGGCGCATCAAACCAAACGTAGAGCACTTTGCCCTCGTAGCCGGGCAGCGGCACGGGAATGCCCCACGTGATGTCGCGCGTGATGGCGCGGTCGCTCAGGCCTTCTTTGATCCAGCCATAACAAAAGTTGAGCACATTGTCGCGCCAATGCTTTTTGGTGTCGAGCCAATCTTTCACTTGCTGTTGAAAGCGGCCGAGCGGAATGAAGAAGTGGCGCGTCTCGCGAATCTCCGGGCGCGTGCCGCACACCATGCATTTCGGCTCGATGAGTTCGAGCGGATCGATCCATTTGCCGCACGATTCGCATTGGTCCCCGCGCGCGCCGGGCTTGTTGCAATGCGGGCACGTGCCTTCGACGTAGCGATCCGCGAGAAAACGTTTGTCGTTCGGGCAATAAAGCTGCTTCACGGCTTTCTCTACGAGCAAGCCTTTTTTGTGCATGGTGAGAAAAAATTCCTGCGCCTGCGGAATGTGCTCGGGCGTGGTGGTGCGCGAGAAAATGTCGAAGCTGATGCCCGCGCGCGCAAACGTGTCGTTCATCTGCGCCCAATAAAAATCCACAAACTCTTGCGGCGACTTCTTCGCGCGTTCCGCTGCAATGGTAATGGCCACGCCGTATTCATCCGTGCCGCACACGAACAGCACGTCGCGCTGCTGCATGCGCTGATAGCGCACATAAATATCCGCCGGCAAATACGCGCCCGCCAGATGCCCGAGATGCAACGCGCCGTTGGCGTAAGGCAGGGCGCTAGTGACTAAGATGCGATTATGGGGTGACACGGGAAAGTCTTTCTGGATATTAACAGTTTGAATTGACATAGACTTATAGAGAACGATTCACTATAATCTATTCGAAAAATTGAACCGTTACGGCCTTGACACGGTCCGATTCATATTCGACATAGACCGGGTAATTGCCATCCCCAAAACCAGTGCTCACCGCCACACCGGCGCTATTAAAAGCTCCGGATGCGTGTAACTTCCCTTCTTTGACAAGCTTTATATCTTCCTTAGATAACTTTTTCCATCCCCATCCCATTAATTGACCAGCGCCCGCTTTTGAATCTGTTGCTGCATGGCATCCGGCAACCGAATACTCAAAACCATTTTGTTCAATACCACTATCATCAGTTTGAGAATTGGAATTATACTCACGCAAATAAGAGGGGTCCGTGATAATCAATTGACCGCTATCAACACCGCAATAACCCACAAGTTCTTTCAGAGCCGACCGGCGATTTTTGTCACGCACCGTTTCCAAGAGCTCTTCAAGTAGTTCCCGGTCGCTTCGCTTTTCTTCATTAGTAATCGGAGAAAAGCCTTTTTTGCGAATTTCTACCAACCTTTCATCAAGCTGAGGCCACCACTTTTCAAATGCTACATTAATTCGATCATCCGACAGACATTTATCCCCCAAGGCCCTGTTGATTGTATGAATCAATCGCCGCGTGTCCTCTTTCTCAGCTTTCGTGGCTTGAAATTGTATCAAGGGGCTTTTATAGTCAGTCGGCGCAATATCAAACAAGTATGGACATACATAAGTTTTATCCAAAGTTTTGGAAAGAGCGCCAGCTTCGAATAAAATCCAAGGCGAGTAGAGATTGTCACGCGTTAAGCATATCAATCCAATTCGACTGCTTTCAAGTTGTGATGCGAGATCAGACGCCCAGCGTGAACCTTTTTGAATATCTTCAGCAGACATCCATGGCTCAAGGGTCTGAATCATGTTTGGCAACCATTCGCGCAATGCTTCTGCAACAGCTTTGCTTTTGTCTCCTGACCAACTGATAAACACTTTCATATTCAAAGCACCGTTTAATTTGAAATCGCGTTGAAATGCGGAAAGACAATATGCCCGCGACGAGCCAGAAGCCGATAAGCCTCGGCTTTGCACAACATGAGCTGCTGCGCTTCATTCATCAATTTGCCTAGCTCCGTTTGTTCGGCATTCGAAAGCGCGAGGGTTTTGCTTTGCTCGACAAGGGATTCGAAGGCTGTCTGCTGTTCGTCGCGCATCATGCTATTGGCAACTTGCCAAAGCTCGGCGTCGCCCGACAATGGCAAGGCGTTCAGCGCCGTTTTCATATCGGCAGGCAACTCCTCTTCTATTTCCGGCAAGGAGAGCGCGATGAACTGTGTGAGCGCTTGCTCCAAAGAAACGGCTGCGAGCGCAGCGGCCTCGCGCGCGCGTTCATATAACGCATTGGGCAGGGGCAGCGTAACGACGTGGTTGGACATCGGCTGTATCTCCGTTTTTATATCTAAGGCGGCTCTGTTGCAAATAAAGATCGCGTGCTGAACTACGCAAACTCATAAACCGAAGTTTGAATGAGACGAGCCGGCGGTTGCTGCTGTATGATGATTTGCTGCAGCCGCTCAACGACGTGCGGCGCGAAATATTGCTCGCCGGTTTCCTGATCAACTCGTGCCGGTACATTCTCAATCAGGAAAAACTTATCGTCCTTGAATAAAGTATAGGTCACGTTTTGCTCGATAAGTTTTTCTGCTTTGAAGGGGTTATTCATATTACCTCCTGATTCTGAAATCTATCCATTCTGCCGGATTGGGTTCGTAGACTGTGATAATCTTGATGAGCGGGCGCGAAGGATGGCTACACTGAATGTGAAGCGGCCGATTCGTTTCTGTGAATCCGAGTATCAAACAACTCGGGCCATACTTGTCATTCGGATAGTCTTCTATGACTTCACTGTCATCGATGGCTTCGCGAATTTCTTCGACGGCAATCTCACGGAGAAGAGATTGATCCGTGGCATGCTTGGAGAACTCGAATTCATCGGCATTGAATTTCTCACGGATTTCATCAATCATTACGGCCATCTCTTCTCCGCCTTAAACCACGTGGCGAAATCTTTATCAACCTCAGTCATCGGCTTTTGCAAAATGGTTTCGAGCACGGCTTGCGTTTCGGCTTGCGGCGTGGTCTTCAGCGCTTTGGGATTGCGCGTGCGAAACGCGTTGAAAACTTCGACGAGCTGGTTGTGCTCTTGCAAATATTGCATAAAATAACGCGCGGTGGCGTGATTCGCGGCTTGCTGGTCCACGGCCTCCATCGAAGGCTCCTCTTCGAATTGGTCGAACTCCACCCAATTCATCTTCACGAGCTTTTCCAAGTTGGGGCGTTTCCACCACAAATCGTTCAACGCTTGTCCGCGCCAATTGCTCAGGCCGAGGACGCGTTCGCCCTCGATCTTCGACACTTCATAAAGCGCAGCCATGCCTTCATCGAGCCAGGGCGGAATATCGCCGAAAGTGCTGCGCGCCATGAGATGAAACAGCTCATGATAGAGCGTGCTCGTGCTGCGGCCGGGACACAGCGCGGCAAGACTCAAATCTTCGCGATAGGAATAGCCGATGGAAGCGTTCGGCAATTCAAACCCGTGCAGCTTCAACGCCAGCTCGCGGTATTGCCGGAAGTCGGGCGTGAGGTAAACGGTGATCATATACGGCGGGAGCTTCAGGCCAAAGGCGGTCGCGAAAAATTTTTCATAAACATTCAGACTGCGCGCGACGCCCTCATAATCAACGTTCGGGTTGGCGCTGGCGATGACGAACTTGCCCTGAGTTTTTATTTCAAATTGGGAGCCGGCGAGCTTTGCAATCTTGTGCGCGGCGCTGTCCGCTTGCTCGAGCGGCGTCAAGCGCGCGCGCAATTCTTCAAACGTTTTCGGCGAAACCATTTTGATGGTCGTGGTGCGCAGGGCTTGATCGCGGCTCACATAGTGATACATTTTGCCGCTCACGCCGGCGCTGCTGCGTGTCGTTGCCGCGGCGATGGGCGGAGGTTTGGGCGCGGCCAATGCTTGCGCGCATTGCTCGGTCTCTTGCACGATCTTGACTTTGTCCGGCTCCGCCATTTTATAATTGCTCAAGCACCACGCGAGAAATTTGATGCCGTCAACTTGCAGCTCCGGCACGCGGCACAAGCTCGTGCCGAGCATGTAATCCAATTCCAGCGTGCGGCCAAACGGCTGCTCGCGCAACTCGCTGCCTTTGATCACCACCTCCTCATACTTCGCGGTATTCCACAGCGCGCGCAGTGCGGATAAATCATCTTGCGCCGCGGCAGGTTCCGCGCAGCTTACGCTCAACAGAACCGCGAGAAGTTTTGCAATATCCTTCATGCGATACATGGCTTTGTCCTTTCAATTTCAATCAGTATCAAAAGCCTCACGCAGCGTCGCAAAGAAAACGCAAAAATTTTCTTAGCGGACGCTTTGCGGCTCTGCGTCTTTGCGTGCGCTTTTGATTTTGAGTCGCAAACTTTCGCCTTCCGTTTACGGTTGCGCAGCCTCCTGCGGTTTCGCCAGCGAGTCCGCCTGCATGCTGAGTCGAATTTTCTTTGCGGCGTCGGATAATTTTTGCGGCGCGGCTGCGGTGGTCGTCGCCGTCGTCGTGCTGATTGCTATTCCGCTGAAATAAAGCGGGCTGTCTTTCACGTCGATTTGATGGTGCGTCGTGATCGTCATCAGCATGAGTATCGTGCCGAGTACGACCATGACCAAACCGGGCGAAGTGGAAGCGATGCTCACTTGCCAATTCTCCATCTTGCCGGTAATCTCCGAAGTTTGCTCGCGCAACTTGCCCAAGATGAAAGCCGAGCCGACAATGGCCAAGATCATTCCAGTGACGAAGCCCAAATACGTCGTCCAAATACGCGCCATCAAAATCACATTGGCTTGATGATAGCGCTGTTGAATCGCGTGCGCTTCCAAGCGCGCGAGTGTGCGCCATTGCTCCTGCGCGTCGTTCAAATTGCCGGCGGCGGAGAAGGCTAAATCAAGCGCCGGTGCCTTGTCGATTTTTTGATGCAGATAATAAATCTGCCAACCGCTTGCGAGCAGAAAAAACGCGAGCACGCCGGTGACGAGGAATTGCATCCACGCGCGCAAACGCGCCTGCCAGCGTTGCGTGGCGCGGCTCTCTTTGGGTTGCGTCGGTTGCGAAGGTTCGGACATACTGAGTTCCGGTCTTTTCTACGCGGCTTTGGGGTGGGCTTTTGCGTGAAGCTTTGTCAATTGAATGACGAGACGTAAAGCCTCGTTCACGGACTCTTCATTCGGAAAAAAGCTGGCCACGTCCGGAGCGAGGAGCACTAAATTTGTTCCGGCTTTGTACCTTTCAGCGTATTTTCCAACGACGGCGTTTTTTAGCAACTGCGCCATATCGTATTCTGGAAGAAGGTCGTCATCCATCTCAGAAAAATTTTCCGGCTTCATAGTTCTGTCTCTCTTGGGAAGTTAGTTCTCGTGTGCTAATGATGCGAATGCGATTGTCTCGTTCGGTGTACGCGACCACCAGCATTCGTGAACGATGCGACATGCCAATCGTAATATAGCGGTCTTCATCCAAAGAGTGGGAGGGATCGTAGACTGTCTTGCTCAAGGGATCACTGAAGACCGTCGCCGCTTCGTCGAAAGCAACTTTATGAACCCGCAGATTTTTCGCGGCTTTCTCCGGGTTCCATTCAAATTCTAGTTTTTCCACTCACGCCTCTCCTGCCCGCGGCGGCCGCTGCAACTCTTCGCGATTGCCATGCCCATGCCCGCAATCGTTTTCGCATTTGTAAATTTTCTCTTTCACCGTGGCGAGCAAAAGCACTTCCACTTCGCTGTTGGGATATTTCACGGTGACCGTATCGTGAAAGATGTCGATCTTGGTGATCGTGCCCGTGCCTTTTTCCGTGGTGATGGGTTTGGCCAGATCGGGAAATTGCGCGATGGCTTCGTTATAAAAATCGCGCTCGTACATCAGGCAGCATTTCAAACGGCCGCACACGCCCGCGAGCTTGTTGGGATTGAGCGGGAGATTCTGCTCTTTCGCGGCTTGCGTGGTGATGGGCGCGAACTCTGAAATCCACGAAGAGCAACAAAGTTTG
>CAYNDW010000002.1:18435-35598 GCA_964395375.1 uncultured Cytophagia bacterium | reverse complement strand
CCGCTCTTCCGGCACGTCGCCGGGAGAGGAGAGGACGATTCGTAATGGTTTCATAAGTCGTAGTCCCGCCCCCTTGTGGGGCGCTGTCGCATGAACAACCTTCTTTTAATTTGTACTCGCCGAAATCAAAACACGTATCGCCAGCATTCGCCCACAAGGGGCGAGGGCTACAACCCCACCGGCCACGGCGCCATCGTGCCGCTCCACCGCCATTCTTCCGGCGTGCGTGACAAATTCTTGCGCACGGGATTTTCCAAAATGTATTCAGCGATCTCGCGAAAACTATCTTCTTGACGCAAGGCATGATCGTACGAGCCGGGTTGCCACAAAGTCCCTTTCCAACCCAACGTCCAACTTTGATTGGTGCTCTTGCCTTTGAATCTGTCGGTCAAAGTCAAAACCGAAGCGCCGGGTTCGCGCGCGCTCGTGAGCAAGTGTAAATGATCGGGCATGAGGCAATAAACATAAACGAAGCAGCGATACGTTTCGCTCGCTTCGCCCAAGAGCTCGATCACCATGCGATTGAGATCGTCGCGCACAAACGGAACTTGAAAAAGATACGCGCGAATCGTGAAAAACCAAACGATCTCGGGCCGAGTATACGTTGCCGCCGGAAGCCGTTTGTTGCGCGGCTTCATGGGAAAGCATTTGGGGCGTTCGCGCATAGATCCTCCTTTCGTAGCCCTCGCCCCTTGTGGGCGAATGATTCTTGCATGTTCGTTTGGAACGAAGATGAATTTGTGAATTGTACACGCGGCAGCGCCCCACAAGGGGGCGGGGGTTACGTAGCCCTCGCCCCTTGTGGGCGAATGCTCTTGCATGTTCGTTTGGAACGAAGATGAATTTGTGAATTGTACACGCGGCAGCGCCCCACAAGGGGGCGGGGGTTACGTAGCCCTCGCCCCTTGTGGGCGAATGCTCTTGCATGTTCGTTTGGAACGAAGATGAATTTGTGATTCGTGCACGCGGCAGCGCCCCACAAGGGGGCGGGGCTACGAATATAAATTGTGCGCGTCCGCCTTCGCCAACTCCACCAAGAATCCCGCGATCTTTTGCGTTACGGCTTCAAAGAAGCGCCGCCCCTTCTCCGCGTTCGAGGCGTAGGGATTGCCCACGCCCGTGTCGCGCGTCACTTGCAGCCAATCGCGCGGGGTCCACGCCCAGCCTTCGCGAAACGCAGTCACTTTGAATTTCTTCTCCGCGCCGTCGCCCGCTTCGGAAAGCGGCAGCACTAGCTCCGGCGTGAGAAATTGCACGAGACTTGTTTCCATCTCGCCGGCGTGGTCGCCAGTATCATCAAAAAAATTCGCATTGTCAAGGCAGCGAAACCAATTCATCGTGCAAATGAACAATTCGTGCCTGGGCACCAGCTCGCGGATGATTTGTTTGAAATCGTTGCCGCCGTGGCCGTTGAGCACGAGCAGCTTGGGAATACGCTGCCGCGCGAGCGAGCCGGCAATGTCATCGAGCACGGCAAGCTGCGTGCTCATGTTCATATTGAGGGTCAAACGAATATCAAGCTGGCTCGTGTTCACACCAAAGGGAATCGTGGGCAACACAATAACGCGCGCGCCTTGCTCCCACGCGAGCCGCGCGGCTTCGTTGGCGATGTGCTCGCTTTCAATCGTGTCCGTCGAATAGGGGAGATGATAGTTGTGCGCTTCGGTCGCGCCCCAAGGCAAGATGGCGAGTTCGTAGGGAATTTCTTTGACGGTTTTCCAAGTGGTTTCAGCTAAGACAAAAGGGCGGCCGGGCATGTGCTTCTCCACAATAAATTAGTTTGCAAGTTGTCGCTTCGATGCAAGTTTTGCAGCGCTCTATGACCTGTCATTCAGAAGGAATCTTTTTACTCGCCGGAGATACTGCCGAGTGCCTAAAAAGATTCTTTCAGAATGACAGTGGAGGAGGCTGCGTCGACTTACGGTGTCAGTATTAAACCTCCAACTCATACGCGATCCGCAGCCAGCGTTTTACTTCTTCATCAATATCTTCCAGCGTCGCGATCGCAAAGCAATGCGTGATGCGGTCGCCCTTTGCGAGGCCGCCGGTGTCCTTCAAACGCTTGGACAGTTTTTGCTTCGCGCCTTTTAATGCCAAGCCGAAATCAATGCGCGTGCGCGTCGCGGGTTTGATCTGCGCGAACACGTGATTGCGATAGAGCGGCACAATGGTTTCGCACGGGCATATTTTCACGTCGTCGCCCATCGTTAAACCTAACTCAACGAGCGCATCGTGCAACGGCCGCAGCGCGGCTTTGGCTCCCGCATACATGTTATCGACATAGCCGGGCGCGGCTTTGAGATAGGCTGCGCCGTCCGTGTCTTCCGCGCCTTTGCCCTCCGCGCGAGCGGCGATCATCGCGGTGGTCGTGCCACCGAGTTTATATTCTTTTTTCAACCATTCGCGCCTCTCCTTCTCGCCTTTGGGCGCGGATTTCTTGAGGAGGCGCACCCACTCGTCAATCGATTTGCCGGTTTTCTCCGGCAAGTTGTTGATGATGGCTTGCTGGTATGCCACAGAGGGATGAATGCTGTAGAGCGATTTGCTTGCAGTGCGGGGCATGGTTCGCGTCTCCGATTATTTTAGAAGTGCTGTGCGGTTTTTGTGATTTGCTTCAACATGCTTTTGAGGCGCGCGTTGTTCGGATCGAGTTCGAGCGCTCGGCGTAAATATTTTTGCGCCGCGGCGTGCTCACCTTGCAACGCATAAACGAACGCAAGATTGCCGTATGCCGGAATGAAGCGGGGATCGCGCGCGAGGGCCTGGTTAAAATAGCTTAGGCTTTCGGCATAATTGCCCGCGGCCATCGCGCTCGTGCCTAAGTTATTCAACGCGGCCACTTCATCCGGATCGTAACGCAGCGCGCGGAGAAAATGCTGCCGCGCCGTGGCAAGATCGTTTTTCTTCAGCGCGAAAAACTCGCCCAGCGCATTGTGCGCCGGCGTGTAGCTCGGCTGCGCGGTCCGCGCGCGCTCGAAACATTCCGCCGCCGCCGCAGTCGTTTGCTCCTCTTGCATGTAGAGCTTGCCCAACTGCGTGAGCGCCGGCGCATTGTCGGGCCACAGTTGCAAAGAGCTTTGATAGGCCGCAATCGCCTCTTCGGTTTTGCCCATGCGATTTAAGACTTTGGCCAATTCAAAAAACACCAGCGCATCTTGCGGAGCCATTTTACTCAACACGCGAAACTGTTGCAGCGCCGCTTCCAATTCATTGCGATAAGAATAGGCCAAGCCGAGATGATAGCGCCCCGACTCGTGCTCGGGATTTGTTTGCAAGCCTTCTTGCAACAGCGCCACGGCGCGCTCGAAATACTCCAGCTCTTTGCGCGAGGTTTCATAATAGCGCAAATACGCGATCCCGAGTCGTACTTGCGCTGCGTTATCTTCTTCCTCAAAAAAATCTTTGAGCGTGATTGCCGTGTCCGCTTGCGCCGCGAACGGCGTTCGCTGAATCCAATGATCCGTGAAATTCACATGCACCACGTCCGAAGTTTTGCCTTCGGGCATGTGGCACGCGATGCAGTCACTGCCGGCATTATGCTGCGCGTGCAGCTTATGCGAGTTGAGCGTGGCGAGGCTATGGCAATTCACACACGCGGCATTGAACGAACTGCGCGGCGTGATTTTCACGGATTGATGCGGGTTGTGACAAGTAATGCAAACCAACTTGCCGTTACTCTTGCGATAACATGCACTCAATGCCAAGCGCTCGCCATGGCTCGCAACACGAAGATCGCCGGGAGGCAAATGATCGAGCACATAAACCGAACGCACCTCGCGCAAGCGCATACCCGGGCGAAAATCAGTTTCCTGTTTGCCCTCTTTTAAAACGCGCACTTCGCCTTGGAGATGACATTGATAGCACACGTCCATTTGCAATGCTGGGGGCAAGCGGCGCGGATTCACAATGGTGGAGTCACTGACGCCGCGCGCTGCCTCTGCGTGCTGGCCGCGATAGCGCTTCGCAACGTGCAATTCGCCCGGGCCGTGGCAACGCTCGCAGCCGATGCCGTGCGGCACTTCCGTGTAATGATTGCCGGAAGAGCGCGTGAGCTCCGCATAGGAATTGTGGCAACTCATGCAACCCGCAACCACGGGGCGCGAGAAACGCGAGTTCGCAACGGCATAGCCCGGACTCATGCCCCAACTTTTTTTCTGCGAGTACCACGTAAGCGGCAACTCATAAAGAAAGCCGTTCTCGCTCGTGAGATAGGTGCGCGCGTGATTGCCGGAGCCGATAACGTAATCAATTTTGCGCGCCAATTCGTGCGTGCGTTGGGCCTTGTCATTCAAACGATATTCGATTTGATGAAGCTCCTCGCCTTTTGCGAACACTTCGTAGTGCAAGTTTGAACGCGTGTCATAAACGGGTTTGTTGCGCGCCAAGTCTGCAATGCGGCTCGACGCGGAAGGCGGATAAAACGAGCGGCCCATGCCGGTTTGCTTGAAGCTTTTGAAAATTTCGAAATGGCACAGCGCGCACTCCTCGTCGCCGACGTATTTTATTTCGGGAGCGATATTCAAGAAGGCGAGGTGATCGGAAGTCGCAACGACCGCGGGCTGATTGCGTTCGCCTTCCTTTTGACGACAAGCAAAAAGCGCGAGCGTTAGCAATGAAAAAAGAACGGCGAGAACTGGAAAGCTTTTCAAAGCGTGGGGCATTTTGATGGCCGTGTCTCTTTTATCCCAAACCAATCCGAGCTTGGGAATCAATTCTCAGGCTCGAAGCACGAGTAAACTAAAAATTTTGGAGATCAAACTCGTTAACACGATGTGTTCCTTACGATGTCATTCAGAAGGAATCTTTTAAGCACAGGAGATGGCCTCCAGAGCTAAAAAGGATTCCTGCTGAATGACATATTGAGGAGGCGCGATTCCCGAATTTAAAAATCAAAACATATGTGGTGCTCATTCCCGCCCAACGCCGAGCGCATCGGCAACGCGGTTGATGTAATTGAACCACGAAGCGATGAGCGTTATTTGCAAAATGGCTTTGTCATCAAACCCCATGGCGCGCAAACGCGCGTGATGCTCCGGCGAGATGCGCGTCGCGTCTTTGGTGATTTGCACGACGTAGTCGAGCATGGCGCGATCTTGCGCGCTGATCGGCGCGCTGCGATAATCTTCGCTCAACGCTTGCACGAGTTTTTCATCCAACGTGACCCGACGCAGAAACTCTGCGTGCGACTCGATTCAATACAGGCAACGATTGGTGACCGAGACCATTGTGGCAATCATCTCGTGCTGCTCGCGCGTGAGCGGCAGCTCGGGCGACATGAGCACGCCGAAGGTGGCAAAGGCATGTTCAAGCGCCGCGGGAATCAAACTATGCGAGGCCACGATGCCGCTCGTGCCGTCGCCCGTGGGATGCACGGGGTCGTCGTACTCGCTCGGATATAATTCTTTTTGCGCCGCTATCGCGCGCCGCACTTGCTCGTCTGCTTCCGCTGAAACCGTTTGAATCCAAGCCATGATGTTCTTCCTAATGAGTTTTGATTTTCAAATTGGGTCATCGCTTCTAGGACGTGTCAAATTATCAATTGACAATTTCCTCAACTCCTTGCCATCAATAAATTCCATCACGATGAACCTCTCGCCGTCGACTTCTTCAATGGTATAAATCGTCGCGATGTTCGGATGGTTCAACGCCGCCGCGGCTTTCGCTTCAATTTTAAAACGCTCGCGTTCCTCCGCATTGGCCGCGATGTGGTGCGGAAGAAACTTGATCGCAACCATGCTTTCGAGCTAAGTGTCGCATGCTTTGTAGACGACACCCATGCCGCCTTCGCCGAGCTTGGCGATGATTTTATAGTGAGAGATGGTTTTGCCGATCATGAAAAGCTACCCTTGTTTTTTTACCGTGTGGCTTCGTATATTTTATACAACACTATCATGGAGAAAAATATGGAAACACAACTCACTTTGCGCATGGACGATGAGATCATCCATGCCGGCGAGAATTACGCGCAGAGACAAGGCGTCAGCTTGTCCAAACTGATTGCCGATTACCTTCAAATGATAACCGCCAAAGCTCATTCTGCCAAAAGTGAAGCGGCGTTTGAGCCGACGCCAATACTTTTGGAGATTACCGGCGTTCTTCAAAAAACTCCTCGACACAAAGACTTGCGAGAAGAGTATCACGACTATCTCGAGGAAAAATATCTTTGAAAGCCATTTTCTTTGACATCAACATCATTCTAGATCTTTTTCTCAAAAGAGAGCCTTTTTATGCCGCCTCGGCGCAAGTGTTCAGCCTTGCCGAGACCAAGCAATGCCATGGCTATTTCGGGGCTTTGAGTTATCCGATCTTGTTTTACTTGCTCAAAAAAGAGTTGGATCGGGATGAAGCGATGGCGATTTTGAAAAAGGTTCGAATCGTGCTGAAAACTGCGCCCTTGATGGAGAAAATCATTGACTCGGCTTTAAGCTCTGATATTCGCGATTTTGAAGACGCCCTGCAATACTACTCCGCGTTGGAAGTAAAAAACGATTAT
The DNA here is from genome assembly GCA_964395375.1 of uncultured Cytophagia bacterium. Classification (GTDB taxonomy): domain Bacteria; phylum Zhuqueibacterota; class Zhuqueibacteria; order Zhuqueibacterales; family Zhuqueibacteraceae; genus JABWAN01. The sequence continues at coordinate 29,105 of CAYNDW010000002.1, read as the reverse complement.
TTTATCACGCGCAATAAAAAGGATTATCCCGCCAATCTTTTGCAGATTCTAACTCCCGATGAATTTCTATCCTTGTTAAAATCCGCGAGTGCCGAACCAAACTCGCCCTAACCGTTCTTTCACCACAGACTTGTTCAATAAACTCCATTGATCCGCTTCATGCCAAGTGGCTCGAATCTTTTTGGATTCGAAAAGTTTGATGGCGCTCATTTTTTTCCTCCGTCATTTTAAAAGCGCTACAGGAATGCGCGCACCGACATGGCGCAGAAGAATCCATAGAACAGCGCCATCGCCACCAACATCACGCGGCGCCACAGCGGTGGCTGCAGTTCGCGCGGCAGCAGCCGCGTGTTGAGATAAAGCAAATGCAGCGAGGCGACAATGAAGACGACGCCCGCGACATTCGCGCCAAGTTGCAAGAGCAGCATCGGCTGGGCGAGACGCAACGCGATGATTCCCCAAACCACGACGATGCCGAGCACGGCATAATACACGGCGCGCACGTCGCCCCCGCGCCATTTGCGCACGCGGCTGCTGCCGGTCCAAAGCATATCGGCAACGGCGCGCACTAAGCCTTCCATATTGTCGAGCTGCGTTTTGAACAATATCCACGCGCCGAGAAATGCGATGGCGCCGGCCACGAGAGGGCCGGCTTGCGCTCCCATGCTCGAAGCTAACGCCGCGGCGATCCCAAGTCCGCGAATGTCGCTGCCATGCGGAATGAACGTGACGTACAGCAATGCCGGCAGCGCCATGCCCAAAATCGCGCCGATGAAAAACACGAACCATTGATCGGCGCGCACGATGCGCCACCATCCGCGCCAACGCTGCATCGCCTCGGCATCGGGCGTGAACCTAAAGCCGCTGTGCGCCAAGTTCACTTTGCGGCCGCCCACCGCCGCGGGAATGTAACCCGCATGTTGTGACATGCCATAACCTTTGTCGCGCGCCCAATTGGTCAGCGTAATGTTGCCGCAACCGCCGTGTCCGGAAAATGCCACGAGCGCCGCGAGCAGAAAAAAGTCCGCGCTCGCCGGAAGAAATTCGAATCCATTTTTTGCCGCGTCGAAACCGGCAAACCCGGCCACGCCGGCGAACCAAGTCTGAGCCGGCACAAACATCATCGCAAGAATCGTGAAGCTGCTGAGGATGCACACGATGAGGACCCAATTGAACAACTCGAGCGTGCGCTCAATGCGCCGGCCAAACAACAGAATCGCGACGCACACGAGAAACGCGCCGACGCCGATATAGTAGACCGTCGTTGCATCTTCCGGCCCGGCGAGGCGGCGCACGAATAAAAAAAAGATCGCACCCGCGGCATTGCCGGCCCATGCGGGCCAGCCCACTTGCAAAAAATAAAGGATCGAATAGAACCATGCCCACACGGTCGAGTTGGGCCGCGTGCGCATGAAGCCCGTAAACACCGGCTCTCCCGTGGCAAGCGTATAGCGCATCAACTCCGTGTTGAAAATCGTTTGCAGAAAGATCGCGATGCCCGTGACCCAAAGCAGAGACAAACCGTGACGCACAAAGACCGCCGGGCCGAGGAGAAACTCGCCGCTGCCAATCGAAGCGCCGAGCACGATCACGCCCGGGCCGACGACCGCCATCCATCCGAGTCCTTTCGGCATCGGTGGCGCGGGCATCTCTGCGCGCGTCCACGGGTCCAAACCGTAGCGCGCTTCGGGAGTTTTATTGTAGGATTGCTGCGTCATTCTTGCCGCCGTTCTTTGAGTTTGATTGTCCATAGCAACTTTCACTTGCGTGAGCAGGAGCGAGTCACCCTGAGAGTTGTCACGCAATCCGAACTCATCCCCCCGGCCCCTTCTCTTAAAATGAGAAGCGGAGAAAAGACTGGTGAAGCGTTGGAAGTTTTTTTCCTTTAAAACAATAGTCGCTTATCAAATCCTCGAACTAGCGCGCCCCCTTCTCTTCCTAAGAGAAGGGGGCTGGGGGGATGAGTTCATTCGCTTGAAAACCGCGTCGTGTGCGGACGAAACGTGCGCCACGAATGCCAGAACTCCTGATAGGATTGCACCCGCTGCAAACGCCGGCCTTGCAATGCGCCCGCGATGCACTCGCCTTTCCAATTCCACAACGAGTGCGTTTGCTCGTCTTGCAATTGCAGCACAGCGGCATCGAAGCGAAACGTGAGCGAGTCGCGTTGCCAAACATGAAACGAGGCGCTGTCATTCTCAACTGCAACAACGAGCGCAACGCCGGCCAGCGTATCATTGAGCACGCGCCGTGCGAGCAGATCATTCCAATCATATGCGCGAGCGTGCGCGCCAAGCTGCACGCCGAGGATCCACGACTTCTCTTGCCATGAAAGCGAATCCGCGCGCGTCAAAGCGCTCTTGCCCTTGCCTTCGTCATAATTCTTCAAGCCTTCATATTCCTCTTGAAAGGCGCTGTCGGGTTGCATGATGAGCGAGTTGGGATGATGCTCAAGCCATGCGGCAAGGCGCATTTGCTCGGAAGGCAACTCTTCGAGCATTGTTCCTTGCAAAGGCCCGGCAATCGCTTCACCGTTGACTTGCCGCCACCAACTCTTCGTGCTCGCATCCTCAAACATGGCATTGAAATGATCCATGCCCACCAAACGAAAACTTTCGAGCTTGCCTGCGAGCACGGGATTAAAAACGCGCCCGGTGCGGCAAACGGTGCAATAGGTGATCATCACCGGCGTGTTGCCGATCGTGTCTCGCACTTGATGATGATATCCGATGATTTCGAGCGGGTAGGCTTTCGACTCGCCGTTGAGGCTCACGCCGAGCACTAAATTGGTTTGGGGGATTTGATTCGAAGAGGCTTCGGCAAAAATTTTATGCTTAGGCTCATAAAACATCTTGTCCGCGAGAAAGCGGAAATTGAAAAAGTAACAGACGAGCGCATAGATCACAAGCGCGCTCGCAATGCTCCCTCGCGCGATTTTGCCGCCAGCGCGAAAGAGATGAAAGGCAGAAGAACCGAGGAGAAGCAAGCCGAGGATGCGAAAGTATGCGATGTTGTGGTGGAGGAAATAGGCGAGGTCAATAGTCTCGGAGCGCTGGCTGCCGGGGAAAGGCATGATGAAGTACACGCGCAGAACTTCAGCGCCGAGGAGGAGAATGAAACCGATGATAAACAGAAGCGCTCTTAGCATGGTTTTGTTCAAATTCGTTTGGCCTTTCAATGTCGATTCGCAACGTGTTGCCGCTGGAGTGATGGCTCTCCTAATAATATCATTCTGCAAGAATCTTCCCTCGCACTTGGCAGACATCTCAAAATTGGCCGTGTGTCGAGCACTAGGAAGGTTCTTACAGAATGACATTCAAGAGGTGCGCTATTTATTCATTGCCACTGCTTGCCGCTTGGGATAATCCCTCAACTCACCCGTGCCTTCGATCAACAACAACTCCCGATTAGCAGCGACGTTGTGAAAGCGATCGACACGGCCGCTCGGCCAATACACGAGCAGCGAATCCGCTTGGGTCTTCGCGCCGAGACCAAACGTCGCGACTTTTTCCAAGCTGGCGAGAAAGCTCGAACCGGTGCGAATGCTGCGTTCCATGCGCAGCGTATCAACTTTTGCGACGAGGCGCGTGCCGATGCCGTCGCGATTGCTTTGTTCGCCGCGCACGTGTACGCGCAAGTAATGATGCCCATTGCCGAGTTCATTGCGCCACAAATGCACCGGCCCGCCATTCTCCGTGACCAGCACGTCGAGATCGCCGTCGCGATCATAATCCGCGTACGCCGTGCCGCGGCCAACGATGGGTTGCTGCAACACGCCCCCAACTCTCTGCGCTCCATCGGAAAAAAAGCCGTTGCCGTCATTCAAAAAAAGATGCGGCGGCTCGCGATACGCAATGCCGTCTTGTGTAATCTCGATATCTTGTTGCACGTGCCCGTTCGAAGTGAAGAGATCGAGATCGCCGTCGAGATCGACATCAAACAAGAACAGGCCGAAGGTCAGCGTCATCAAACTCGGGCGGCCGATCTTCGAAGCCGCGGCGCGATCCGTGAAAAGATCGTTGCCGGAATAACGATATACGCCGATCATCTCTTTAGAAAAGTTGCCGATGAAAATCGTCTCCGCGCCGGTGTTGTCAATCACGCCCACATCGATACCCATGCCCGCGCGCGCGCGGCCGTTTTCATCATAGGCCACGCCGCTATACGCGGCCAACTCTTCGAAGGTGCCGTTGCCTTTGTTCTTATAAAGCAAATTGCGCTGCGTGTCATTTGAAACCACGAGATCGGGCCAGCCATCGCGATTGAAGTCGCACTCCGCAATGCCGAGAGTTTTGCCGGGCGATTGCGCAAAACCCGCGGCCTCGGTTTGATCCGTGAATGTGCCGTCGCCATTGCTGCGATAAAATCTGCCGGGCACGCCTTTGTAAAGTTCCGGCGTGCAATAGCTCTTCGTCTTCCCATCAAGCGTACACCACAAATCTTTTTCCGGCGACCAATCCACATAGTTGCCGACATAAAGATCGAGATGGCCGTCTTTATCGGCATCGAAAAAAATCGCGGAGCTACTCCACGCTACTTCACCGGCGACCTTCGCAGTCTTTCCGACTTCAACGAAAACGCCGCTATCATTGCGCATGAGCAAATTGTTTTGCAGGGTGGTAAAATAAAAATCTTGATCGCCGTCGTTGTCATAATCGGCCACGGCAATGCCGAAACCATACTCGGCGAGTTTGCCCAAACCGGCTTCATTTGTTTTGTTTGAAAAAGACCCGTCCCCGTTATTGCGATAGAGCCACAGCGCCTGCGCCGGCTGCGCTTTTTCTTTGGCCCAACGCCCGCCGCCCACGAGCAAAAGATCTTGCCAGCCATCGCCGTCGTAATCAATAAACCCACCGCCCGACCCCATCGACTCCGGAAACCACTTGTCGCCAATCGCGCCCGTGACGTGGCGAAACTCACTGAGGCCGGCGCTTGCGGTCACGTCGGTGAAGCTGAGTGCGACGCCGTTTGCGGCTTGCATTTTTTGCTGTTCGCTTTTTTCTGCGTTACCGCAGCTCGAGAGAATGCTCGCACAGAAAGCGAGCGCGAGCGCCGAACTCATCCCCCGACCCCTTCTCTTAAAAAGAGAAGGGGAGAAAAATCGAGCGGGGCGCTCAAAGCTTTTTCTTCTATTGAAAAAAAAACCGGTCAAAACTTCGCACCTCTTCTCCCCCTTCTCTTCCCAAGAGAAGGGGGCCGGGGGGATGAGTTGAGTCAGCGCGACAGCTTTTACCTTGTCCTTCATGGGGAAAACATTCATCAATTCCATTCGTCTGCTCGCCTTCACTGAATTAAAACCATCTTCTTCATTTCCGATTGCACGCGCGCTTGCGCGCTCGTGAAAGTGAGTTGATAAAAATAAACACCCGAAGCCACGGGCTTGCCGCCTTCATCTTTGCCGTCCCAACTTATCACATGCGCGCCGGCCTCTTTTGTTTTGGTTTGATAAAAGCGAACGAGTTGCCCGGCTGAGTTAAAGAGGCGCAAAACCACCTCGCCGCGAGTCGGCAACGCATAGCTGATCTTTGTTTCAGGATTAAAGGGATTGGGAAAGTTCTGTGCGAGAGTAAAAGCTTTGGGGAGATTCGCAGCATTGCCCACCACCGCATTGGAGCGTTCCGGCTCGATGAGCGCATGAATTTGATTCACGCCGAGGTTCGTCACTTCCTGCTTGATGCCCGAAGGCCAGTACACGAGCACTTTGTCAATCTGCGTTGCGTTGCGCACGCCGAACTCCAGTTCGAGCGGATGCATGGAAGCGTAGCTCGAACCCGCGCGCACTTCATCGACTTGTTTCATGTTCGCGGCGAAGAGTTCGACGCGCGCGCCGATTGCGCTGCGATTGCTCTTCGTGCCGACGAGATTGAGCACGACCCAATTCGCGCCGCTGCCTTTGTTGAGCAAGAGCAAGCTCTTGCCGCGCGCGCCGCAAATAAAGAACACGTCAAGATAGCCGTCGCGATTGAAATCCGCGCACACACTGCCACGACCTTCGCCTTTGTATTCTCCGCCCATAAAAGCGCCCATGCGCGTGAACGTGCCGTTGCCATTGTTGTTGTAAAACACATTCGGCTTTTCGCGCGGCAATATCATCAGCGGGCCATTGATGACGTAAAGATCTTTGTCGCCGTCGTTGTCGTAATCCATGAAGTTCACGCCCCAGCCCACGCCGTCATTATCGATGCCCGTTTGCGCCGCCACGTTCGTGAACGTGCCGTCGCCGTTGTTGCGCAAGAGCGGATCGTGATAGTAATCGCCGATGTAAATATCGAAGTCACCGTCGTTGTCGTAATCGCCGAGATCGAGGCCCATGCCGTCGGTCTTGAACAACTTCGCTGCAACCGCAACGTCCGTGAACGTGCCGTTGCGCTCGTTGCGGAAGAGATGATCGACGGTGTACTCATCCACCACGTACAAATCTTGATCGCCGTCAAGATCATAATCAAAAAAGCTCACGCCGAGCGAGCGCCCGGTCACGCCGGTCTTCGTGATCGCGGTCACGTCCGTAAACGTGCCGTTGCCATTGTTGCGGTAAAAAACGCTAGCGACATTCGTTGTGGAGTAATTGATGACGTAAAGATCGAGCCAGCCATCGCCGTCATAATCGGCGAATGCGGCGCTGATGCCGGGCTTGTTATCCGCCACGCCCGCGGCCTCGGCAATGTCGGTGAAGTTGGCCGCGCCGTCGTTGCGGTACAATCTATTTTTGCCGAGTGCGTTGACGACGAAGAGATCCAAATCGCCGTCGTTATCAATATCGCCGCACACCGCGCCGATGCTCATTTGTTCGTCGGCAACGCCGGCGCTCCTTCCCTGCTCCACAAATGAGCCGTGGCCTTGATTGATATAAAGCAGATTGGGCTTGCCTTGCCCATTGACGACATAAAGGTCGAGCCAACCGTCGCCATTGAAATCGCCGCACGCCGCGCCGCCGCCATAGAGATGGCCGACGTATTGATGGTCGATCTGCGCTTGCGCGGTGGCGTCGACGAAGAGGCTTTGGGCGTGAATGTTTTTGAGGAGAGCAAGCACGAAGAAAGCGAGCAGAGAAACAAACCAAACTCGCTGACGGCTCGCTTGTGGCGGTAAAGAGAACAGCACGGTGGCGGAAAGATACGGTTTCATTCATTCACCTCGAGCTTTGAGCTTCGCAACAAAACGCCTGCATGCGTGTCAGGCCGAAGAGATTAAAGCGGTGAGACAAGGTTGTGCATTGCAGCCAAACGGTGTGCGATGTGACTTTGGCAGAGCAATCCCCCTAAAAAATTCGCGCGTGGAAAATTTGTGCAGCAGAAAGTTTTAAAACCGACGAATCGCTTCCAACCCGAAAGGCTACGAACGGCCCAACATTTTCATGAGCGCTTTTGACTCTAATTCCAAAACCTGGAAGAGCACGCTCAACTCTTCCGGGGATTTGGCGAGCAGATCTTCTTTCGCACTCACGGGATGGCCCAAAATGCTTTGGGCATATTCGATTTTTCCGATCAATTCGCCTTTGGTCAAGCCTTGATTCCATCCCGAGCCAAAAATCTGTTTTCCGGCGGTCGTCTGTTCAAGCGGGGTAAGGTGCAACATGGTGCTAATCTCCTCTGCTGATAAGTCGGTAAATTTTTGCGCGATGACGTTGATGAGCAACTCTTCTAAAACCTTCTCGCGGCTTTCGTTTAAATTGAGCGCTTTGATTTCAGTCTTCCAGCGCGGAACGGCTTCGACCAACTCCTCGCGCGTCTTCAATGTCAACGGCATCAGCGGCGTCAATGTGCCGGTTGCGTCGCCGAGCCTCTTCAAACAGTCGATGAGGTTCGCGCGAATCAAGCGGCACGGCGAAAGGCAGGTCAAACCGAACTCGCCGGGGTCGTAGCTTTCATCTAAAAACAAAACCACGGCAATGAAGGGCGTGTCGTCGTCTCTTTGCTCGTAAAAAATACAGATTTCACGATACAATTTCCAATAGATTTTCCCTTCGAGATAGCCCTGCACTTCGAGAAAGAGATGCGGGCCAATGCCGTCGAGCCTGCGAAAGAAGCCGTCAAAGCGCTTCTCCGTAGTTTTGACCGTGATGCTTTCAAAGCCGTACTCGCCTTCGAGCTTGAGCTGCACGAGGCGCGACAAGCATTGCGGATCGAAGAGGAAAAGCTCGTAGAAGATGGAGTCGGTTTGCATCTAGCACCCCGTGGTTGCTGGGAGGAGCCTTGTGAGTTATAACGAATGTTCAGCCACGGCTTGGCCGTGGCTTTATAAAAAAGCGGATGCCACGGCCATGCCGTGGCAGATCATCATCATTGTTAGCGCAAGAGAATCAGTTTCCTAGTCGCCACCAACGCTTTGCTGCGATCGCTCGGCGTCGCAATGAGTTTGTAAAAATAAATCCCGTTCGCCACGTTGGTATTGCTCGCGTCTCTGCCCTCCCAGCGCACGGCGTATTCGCCGGGTTGATAGAGCGCATCGCCAATCACTGTCGCCACTTCTTTGCCCATCACATCATACACGACTAGATGCACGCGGCTTTCGCGCGGCAGTAAAAACTCGATGTTCGTCGAAGGGTTGAACGGGTTTGGATAATTTTGCCGCAAAGAAAATTTTTCCGCTTGATACTCGCCCGTGGTTACGGAGTAATGCGCGTGCGATAAACGCTCTTGCGGAATGATTTGCTCCGCCTGCCTCCGACTCGACCAAAATAATTTCGCCACGGCCAAGCCGCCGCGCTCATAGAACTCCATTTTGATACGATGCTGTTTGCCCGCGTTCAATTCAATCGTGCCGGTGTGCCGGGTCGCCGCTTGATCGACCCATTCATTGACGAGCAGTTGATCATCAATCCACAAGCGCACGCCGTCATCCGCCAATGTTGAAAAAGTATAAAGCTCCGAAAACTCCGGCTCGACAAACCCGCTCCAACGCACGGTATAAAAGTCCGCGCCGATTCCAGGAGCCGGCGCGCTGTTGGCCCAATCGAAATTCACGGTCAAATCCGTGCGCGTGATTTTTTTTCCGGCGAAATCAAGATCGTCAAAATACTCGCCAATCAAACCGGGCCGCAACACGCCGCCAACGGTGATGAACTCGTTCTTCTGCACGATTGCGATGCCGTTCGCGCCGCTCACTTCCAAACGCACGGTGTAGATGCCGTTCTTTTGATAAACATGCAAGGGATTCTGCGCGGCGCTCGAATCGCCGTCGCCGAAACGCCAGAACCAATTCGTGGGCGCAGGCACATTCGAGAGATCCGTGAATTGCACCGCGAACGGCGGCGCACCATGCAGCGTCTCGGTCGTGAACTCCGCGCGGCCCACGAGCTTCACGCGCAGAATGTTTGCGCCGCGATCAATCGGCGAAAGATAATTTTGATCTTTATACAAATCGGAAAAATACAGCCCGTCCGGGCCCGCGGCCAGCGCGACTGCGGTGGCTTTGCCCGTGCCAGTGTATTCGATGAACTTGATCGGCCCGCTGCGCAAATTGCCGTTGGCCTCCAGCACGAACTCGACGATGCGTTTGCCATTGAAGATCGTGCCGCTCGCCCAAGTGGAGCCGGATTCGGTGACGAATGCGTGATCCATTTTATCCGGAGGAAAGCCGCTGCCGCCGAAAGTTTCGGGTTGAATAAAAGCGAGATTCGCGGGCGCATGCGGCGGCGTCCACGTGTAAAGCGCGCGCGTGGCCATGCTTTCGCCGGAGCCATTCCACCCATAATTCGCGCCGCGCTCAACTTTGGCGAAACGATCGTTGCGATCCGGGCCGTTTTCCACTTCATAATGAAAGCCGTCGCGCGCGCGCCAATCGCCGCCGAACGGATTGCGAAAGCCATACGCAAAAATATAATCGCGCGCATTGATGCCGTCGCTCGCATTATAAAACGGATTATCCGAAGGCGCAGCGCCGTCGAGATTGAGCCGCAAAATTTTTCCGCGATACGAATTGAGATTGAGCGCCGTGCCGGCATCGAAGCCGTCGCCCATGTGCACATACAGCTTGCCGTCCGGGCCCAGCGAAACATTCGAAATGAAATGCGACTGGCCTTGACTCTCGCCGGGCATATCGAGAATCGTGGTTTGCGTTGCCGCGGTGCGGCCGCCGTCATTGCTGTGCAAGCGCAGCACGCGCGGAAAGTGCGGCCCATTCGGCGGGCGCGAATCATAAAGCACGGCGATGAAAATGTCGCCCGTGCTCGGCTCAACCACAATGCCCGATAAACCTTGTTCGCCCGAGCCGGGAAAATCACCGGTGGGTTCGAAGTTCAACAAGCCGCTCGCATACTCGCTCACGGAGCCGTCGCGCGCGACGAGTTTGATGTTGCCATACAACTCGGTGACATAGAAGAACGGATCCTTCGGCTGCGTGCCCGCATTCGGGAGGAATGCGATATTGACGGGCAATTGCAAACCGCGCGCGAAAATTTCGACTTTATATCCTGCTTGCATGCTTTGCCACGGCACGGCTGCGCCTTGGGCGAGCTGCGAAAAATTCGGCGCGGTTTGATTCGCCGCGCCCACGAAGCTGCTGCCGTCCGCGGAAATCCAAAAATAGTTTTGTTGCGAAGCGGCGAGCGTCATGGCCGGAAGATAGATCGCGCGGTCCTTGCCGTCGCCGTTGGTGAAGAGCAAGAGCGTTGCAGGCAAGAGCATACCGCTGCTTCCGCCTGCAACCACGACGCGGATCACGTGATGATA
>CAYNDW010000002.1:0-18425 GCA_964395375.1 uncultured Cytophagia bacterium | reverse complement strand
ATACGCCAATGCGGTGGGATTGATGATCTCATTGCGCCGGCCATCTTGTCCGCGCAACGCGAGCAACAACTCGCCCTCGGAAGTTTCAATGCGAATCTCCGCGGGAGGATTGCCGGCAGCGAGAACAACCTCTTGCTCGGTTTCATCCTGCAAGCGCGGCGTCGGTGTGGCGGCAACATCCGCAAGTTCGAACGCAAACACTTCCGAAGGGCCTCCCGTGCGAAAGTTACGCTCGGCATACTCACTTGCGCGACCGGTGTTATCCTGATGGCGCACACGCAAGCGATAGGCCGTGTCATATTCCATCTCCGCGCGGGCGGCATGCGAGCCGAGAAATTGTCCATCGCCCAAATGTATATGAACGATCTCAACGCCGGAAATGCAACGCGCCTCCCAAATCAATTCGTCGCTGGCCGCGACGCGAATTTCCCAGTCCGAACACGCATGTGTGTCATTGGGATCAGGATCGGAGAACGGCGCGGTTTCCATGTGTACGTCGGAAGGATTCGCGATTTGACCTTCGGTCGAAGGCTCGGTGATAGTCGGAGTGCGTGGAGGGTTTTGTGCGAATGCGGAAACGGCGATAACGAGCAGCAATAGGACGAAGATAGATTTCATTGCTTCCCTTCAATTTTTGCTTGTTCCCAAACGGAGTTTGGGAACGAGAACGGTCAAAGCTGATTTAGATTTCATTGCTTCCCTTTTGCTCGTTCTCAAACTGCGTGCGCGCTCACGGCTGCTTCGGCAGCTTTGCGAGGTAAACTTTCACGGTGGAATCCTCCGGCGCTTGCTTGAGCGCATTTTCCCAGGCTGCGCGCGCTTGTTCAAAGTGTTTCGCATTCGCATGCGCAACTCCGAGATTAAGCCAAGCTTCGGTCAGCATCGGCGCGCGCGCCACGATCGACTCGTAATGAAAAATCGCTTTTGCCGTATCGCCGGTGAGGATATAAAGATTCGCCAAATTGTTTTCCAGCGCCATAAAACGCGGCTCGATGGAAAGCGCGACCTGAAACGCCTCGCGCGCTTCCTCCCACCGGCCCGCGCGGCGCAAGGCTTCGCCATAGTTGACCCACAGCATGAGTTGATCGGGATTGTTCTCCACCAAATTTTCCCAATCTTGAATGTTCTTCAACTCCACTTGCAAACTTTCGGCTTTGGCCAAATAGCTTTTGCCTTCCGCGGGGCGATTCATGCGCACGAACGCTTGCCCGAGATTATAGTTCGCCCAATAATGCCACGGACGTTTCCGCACCACGTTTTCCAGTTGCGCCACGGCCTCAGGCAAATCGCCGCGCGAAACGAGTAACGCACCGATGAAATATTGATAGTTCAAGTTGTCCGGCTCGAGTTGCAAACCGCGACGCGCGTACTTGAGCGCTTGGTCGAGTTCGCCCTCTTCTTTATAAAGTTCGGCGAGCCGCAAATAAGCCGTGGTAAACGCGCTATCGGATTTGAGCGCTTGTTCATAAACAAAACGCGCGCTGTCGGGCTTGCCCAGCTTGGCATACACGCGCCCCATCTGATGCAAAGCCGCGGCCCCGGGATAATTCGCCATCTCTTTTTGATAACACTGCAAGGCCTTGCGCGATTCGCCCGCGCGCAACGCCACGCTGCCCAAGTTGAGCCACGCGCCTTTATAAAACGGATCAAGCGCCAGCACCTTTTGATACGCGGCCTCGGCCAAATCATAGCGGCGCATCTCGGTGTGAATCACTCCGCGCAAAAAGAACACGTCTGCGAGTTGCGGCGCATAATGCTCCGCGCTATCGGTGAGCGCCAATGCCGCGGCGAACGCTCTATAGCTTAAAGCGTCCTGCGCTTGAATCAAAAATTTCGGCGCGCGCGGGTTTGCTACGCGGCGTTGTTCCTCGGCCTGCGATTGTTGCTCCGAAGTTGATTGGCAGCCCAAGATGAGGCAGAGCGCAAAGAATAAAGCGCGCGACAAATAAAACCTTCTTTTGAGGGACATGAGCATGATCATTTAAATGAGGTGGGTGGTTGCTGCATTCGTTCGCAGCGCATGCAAACACTGAAAAGAACTTTTCGTGTTATTCGCGTATTTCGAGGGCAACAATTTAAACTGCCTGCACGGAATTATTGGCCAATCGCAAAGAGATGATGTTGCGCGCGCACGAGCATCATGCCCGCGGCCAGCGCGGGCGTGGCCATGAGCAATTCGCCCATGGCATTCGTTGCAAGCAATTCAAATTGCGGCCCGGCTTTGACGACGAAGAGGTCGCCGTCTTCGCCGGACAAATAAAGTTTGCCGTCCGCGGCCACCGGCGAAGCACTGAAGCCGCCGCCGCGATGCGTAATGCGTTGGCGATAAATCTCCTCGCCCGTCTTCAAATCATAACAATCAAAAACGCCGGAGTTGGCGAGCACATAAAGCCGCTCGCGATAGATGATCGGCGTCGGCATGTACGAGCCGCGTTGCTTTTTGCTCCACGCGATGTTCGCGCTCGCGGTTTGCCCTTCGGCCAGGGTGAGGTCGCCTTGTGCGCCCGCGCGAATCACGAAGATGGGCGCTTCGGGCCGGCGGCCGCTTGCGACTACGATCAAGTCTTCATAAAAGATCGGCGTGGGCGCGGTGATTTTCGAGCTGCCGCCCAAACGCCAAAGCTCTTTGCCGGTGAGGGGATCATTGCCGCGAATAAAATTGGGTGCGTTCGTAATCAACTCCACGCGCGCGGGATTGGGATAAATCGTCGGCGTGCCCCATGAGGGCAACTCCTCGCGCGAGGTTCTCCACACAGTCTTGCCGGTTTTGATATCGAACGCCCAGAGAAAATCTTCGTGCTGTGTGTCGCATTGCACAATCACCAGATCGCGATAAATGATCGGTGAGCTGGCATTGCCCCATTCATAATCCGGCGCGTCATATGCGCCCGCATCGAGCACGCCGAGGTCTTGCTTCCAAACCAACCGGCCGGCGAGATCGAACGCATACAAACCCTGCGAGCCGAAGAACGCAACGACGTAGCGACCGTCCGTTGCGGGAGTCGAGTTGGCGTAGGTCGCTTTGATGTGCCGCTTCTCGCGCGGCGCGCCTTTGAAAGCCGTGTGCTCCCACAGAATTTTTCCGTTGCGCTTATCGAGCGCGAGGACTTTCCACTCCTGCACGGATTTGTCTTCGGCAGCATCGCCATCGCCGTAAAGCCCGTGGCGAAACGTTGCCTCGCCGAGGCTGCTCACCGCCGTCGTCACATAGATGCGATCAGCCCACACGATGGGGCTCGAATGCGCCAAACCGGGAATGCGGGTTTTCCACTTGATATGCGTCGCACTCTCGCCGCCCCATACGTCCGGCAAGTTCTGTCCCTCCGCAATGCCGGAAGCATGCGCGCCGCGAAACGAAGGCCAGTGCGCGTTGTCATTGGCGCGAGCGGGAGGTGTATTCGTCGATTGCGTTTGCGCATGCGCGCTTGCGGCGCAGAGCGAGAGCAGGATCATGCAAGCAAGGGCCGTGGGCAATAGTTTGTTCATGTTCTTTTTTGTCTACATCTCAATGTTGTTCCAACCTCGGCAGGGCCGAGGTTAGGCATAGAATGGTTACTGTTATTTTTGACCACTAACGGGTCTTCATTATTTCCAGTAATTTGTCGACTGTGGTTTTTTCTGAGGTAGACTCCTTGTCCGATCCCTTGTATTCGCTGTATTTCATTGGTGCTTCTAAGAGTTTGTCAATAACTTTCTCTAATAACTTGTTGTTCTCAGAGGTCTTTTCTTCATGCTGCAATTTATCACTTATCCTAAGCGCACTGACTATATTTTCGTAATGAGCAATACGCCGCCCTACATCAAAAAAAGTTGCACGCTGTTGTTCTTCTTGTCGCAGGATTCCTCTAGAAGCAGCTAAAAACAAAAATCCAAATGATATACCTGAAATCAAGATATGCCAATCTCTCTGGGGAGGAGAAGACAAATTAGTGAGAGCAATACCATGCTGTTTCAAGCGGGCCAATGTTTCTAAAGGATCCATACTAATATAAATACCCGTCGAAGCAATTGGAGCGAAGATTGAAAGAATCATCAAAGCTATCCCTATACCGTATAATCTGTTTGACCTACTTTGAGCCAAAATCATAGCCAATCGCTCTCGTTCAGTTACAACCATCAGTTCAGCCTGAATGAAGTCAACAAGTGATGTATTAGCAGTCAGTTTTCCTTCTCGAATCTTAATCCGTTCTTGAAGATTTGCTTTTTGTGCTTTTACATCCTTGTGTTCGATAGAATATCTCAGGTGAACAAAGACAATAAGAGCTCCTGCTATGATGGCTGATAAGATGGTGGCCACATTACTTGCTACATCAAGAAAATCCATTTTTTTACCCTGGCAAATAGAAATCGTAATTTTGGTCAAATCTGCAAATGTTCAATCTTTGCGTGCGAGCCTAACACCGATTTAATGGAACGGCCAAGCCGTTGCATGAGCATCATCAATGAAATTCAGCGATCAATGAGCGCGCCTCCCTAATTGTGTCATTCCGGAGGAATCTTCTTAAGTACCGGAGTGTGTGTCCGGTTCGAAAAAAGATTCCTCCGGAATGACAAATTTGGGAGTCGCTCAATTGCCGAATCTTAAAATTAAAACTTCAACGCCTTCAAGTGGTGCACGCTCGCCGTAATGCTTTGCAGCGGATCAGGCGGGTTGTCGTGCTCGACAAAGAAGTGCTTCAAGCCCGCGTGTTTGGCGTGCGCGAAAATTTTTCCGAAATCGATTTTGCCTGTGCCGACGGACATCATCGCGCCGTTCTCATCCATGTCTTTCACATGGCAGAGCGCGTAGCGGCCCGGGGCTTTATCAAAATAAGCGAAGACGTCTTTGCCGGCTTTTGCAATCCAATACAGATCGATCTCCATCTGGACAAACTTGGGATCGGTTTCCACGAGCAAGACGTCATAAGGAATTTGCCCGTCGATAGTTTCGAACTCGAAGTCATGATTATGATACGCGAAGTGCATGCCGGCTTTTTGGCACGCTTCGCCGAATTTGTTGAACGAGGCCGCGAGCTTTTTGTACGTGTCGATAGAAGTGCGCATCTCCGGAGAGAGCCAAGGGCACACAACATATTTGTGGCCGAGTATCGCCGCGGTTTCGAGCAACCAATCAAGCTTTTGCTCGAACACGGCCAAGCCTTGATGCGTGGAGGGCGCTTTCACGCCGAGATCATCCAAAAACTTTTTGAGGTCTTTCGGTTTGCGTTCATAATAGCCGGCAAATTCAAATTCTTTGTAACCGAGCGCCGCGACCTTTTTGAGCGTGCCTTCGAAATCTTTTTCCATTAAACTGCGCACGCTGTAAAGCTGCACCCCGATGCGCTCCAAAGATTTTTCTTTGGCGAATAGTGACTTCGCCTCGAACGCATACATACCGGCGAGCACGCCTGCCGAGGTTTTAAGAAAGTTTCTGCGAGAGAGCATGTGAGAGACTCCTGTTTTTTTCAGTGGATTTTACAAAACAAACGTTGGTAGTGAGGCCTTATGAGTTTTGATTTTCAAAATCGGTAGTCGTCCTCAAAAAACTGTCATTCAGAAGGAATCTTTTTACTCGCTGGAGACTTATTCCAGTGCTTAAAAAGATTCCTCCTGAATGACAGGGCACGGGAGGCCTCGTTACCGAATTTGATCGTCAAATTTCACTAGGCGTTATAATTCATACGTCTCAACGCCTGAAGGCGCTACTACGAACTAGGTGGAATGCTGCTGCCTTCACGCGCTTTTCCAGCGCGCGAGTTTGGGGATATTGCGCGTGAACAATCCCGCAACGAAACCCGGAAAGCCAAATTCTTTCAGCTTGCCCTTGACCAGTGTTTGCATTTGCGCAACGGTCATGTCGGGCCGAGTGAATTTTCCAGCGCCATAACAACGACTGCAATACGTCATGCTCTTCGAACCGTCGGCATTGGTGCCGCCACCTTTTTCATCGCGCTTCATGGGCATACCGCAGCTTTGGCAATTTTTGTAGATCTGTTCCATCGTTGTTCTCCTTTCTAAACTGCTTCGCATGATATTGCAAGATGGGCTTTAGTCTCAATACCGTTCAATTAGTAGTCCTACCCCCTTGTGGGGTACTGTACCGTGTGCAGAATCAGCGGCCCACAAGGGGCCGGGACTACGGAAGATCGCTTAAATGAACGGTATTGGCTTAAGTCTAGCGCGACTCTCTCTCATCATTGTCATCCTGCAAGGACCTTTCCTCGAACTTGCGACACACTCTCGCGCATGGGTCACTTCCGAGCGCTAGGGAAGATTCTTACAGAATGACGGTTCGAGGGGAGGTGCATTCAAATAAAAAAACGTTGTGATTGTAGCTCACGGCGCAGTTTGATTGCGCTGCGCCTTTCTTCCCGGCAAAGCTCTTTGGGTAAAAACGCCCGCGCCTTCGCTCACAAGAATTTCCTGCTTGCCTTCAACTCCAACAAACTGATCGACACGCGGGCTTGGCCAATAAACCAAAAGCGAATCAACGCGCGTGACCATTCCCAATCCAAAAGTGACCGTCTTTTCAGAAGAAGAAAGATAACTCGAGCCGGTGCGCACGCGGCGCTCCATGCGGTGTTTGCCCACAACCGCAACCACGCGCGCGCCTACGCCATCGCGATTGCTCTGCTTGCCTTCGAGGCGAACGCGCAGAAAATTGGGATCGTTAAAATCATTGCGCCAGAGATGCGCTTCGCCGGAATTTTCCGTTACCAAAATATCGCCATCGCCGTCACGGTCGTAATCGCCATAAACCGCGCCGCGGGCAACCATGGGATTTGCAAACACGCCGCTGAGTTTCTTGCCAACTTCTTCGAACGTGCCGTCGTTGTTGCTCAAAAAGAGCTGCGGCGGCTGGCGATAAGTGATGCCATCCATGAATTTTGTGCGCACGGGATAAACATGTCCGTTCGCGACGAAGAGATCGAGATCGCCATCGAAATCGACATCCATTAAAAAGAGGCCGAAGGTGAGCATCGGCAAAGTGGGGCGGCCGATTTTTGAAAGCGCGGAACGATCGGCGAACCAGCCTTTGCCGGAGTAACGATACACGCCGATCATCTCTTGCGAAAAATTTCCCACGAACACGGAGACGTGGCCGGTGGAATCCGTCACCCCCGCGTCGATGCCCATTCCTGCGCGCGCTTCACCGAGTTCGCTATAGGCAATGCCCGCAATCGTGCCCTTTTCCGTGAACGTGCCGTCGCGATCATTTTCATAAAGCAGCGTGCGCTCGCCGTCATTGGCAATCACCAAATCGGACCAGCCGTCTTGATTGAAATCGAACTCGGCAATGCCGAGTGATTTGCCGGGGGCATTGGCAAAGCCCGCATGCGCGGTTTGATCGGTGAAAGTGCCGTCGCCGTTGTTGTGATAGAAAGTATTTTCCACGCCGACGTACATGCCCGGCGGGCAATAGTCTTTCGTGCCGCCTTCCACCAAACAGGTAATGTCTTTCTCCGGCGACCAATCGGCATAATTGCAAACATAGAGATCGAGCCAACCATCGCGATCCGCGTCAAAAAAATTCGCGGAGCTGCTCCACCGCACCGGCTCGGTCACGCCCGCTGGTTTGCCGACTTCCGTGAAGACTCCATCATCATTGCGCAAGAGCAGATTGCGTTGCAGTGTGGTGAAATAAAAATCTTCATCGCCGTCATTGTCGTAATCCGCGACCGTGAGGCCGGTGCCGTATGCGCGAATATGATCGAGTCCGGCTTCTTTTGTTTTAAGAGAAAAAGTGCCGTCGCCGTTGTTGCGATAAAGCCAGAGTGCCGGCGTGTCGGTAATCGTATTCGGCGCGAGCGCGCCGCCGCCCACGAGGAGGAGGTCGAGCCAATCGTCGCCGTCATAATCAATGAAGCCGCAGCCCGCGGCCATTTGTTCGGGAAACCAAACTTTGCCGAACGCGCCGTTGTTGTATTTGAATGTGGAGAGGCCGGCAGCTTGGGTGACTTCAGTGAAGGAGGGCGAAGCCGCGGTGGAGTTTGCAGGCGTTGTATTTGATGTATCGGCGTTTTGGTTCGCGGTGCAACTCAAGAACGCCAACACGAAGATGACTGAGCAGAGCAATTGCATCAAAGAAAATTTCCCCAAGAAGCCGAGCTTGACTTTTTCGGAAAACTTGCGCAGTTTGGGAGCGTTCATAGTTAGAATTTGAGAATGCACATATAAGTTGGAGGCGAACATGCAAGGCTATACCTTACCGCGCGAAACCTTTAATCTCTTGCTCGAGGTGTTTGGCGAACAGCAAAAGGCGGAAAAATTCGCCCAGGCCATGGAGTCCGCCATCGCCGCAATTGACCACAAAGCCACGGAGCGAATCGTCGATAAAAAAGAAATGATCAAAATTGAAGTTCGAGAAGAGCTTAGAAAAGAACTGGTAACCCGGGAGATTTTCGAAAGTTTTAGCATAGAGGTGAGAGAACGCTTCAACGTCGTAGATGAAAAATTCAAAAGCCTCAATCTCAGGCTGAATATCTTCTTGGCCATTGCGCTCATTGCCTTGACGTTTGCCAATCCCGCTTTTGTCGTCTTGCTTCAAAAGTTATTTTAAGAGCGCGTGGTGGATTAGAAATATAGCTGCTCTCCTTCTGCTCAAGAATTCCTCAACCCCTCACCTCATACTCCAACGAAACAATCCCCGACTTCGGATAAACTTTGTGGCCGGTCAATTTCAACTTGGCTTGCTTTGCGAGCGCGGGTAATAACGGAATGCCTCCGCCGAGCAGCACGGGCACGACGGACACTTCCACCGTATCGACGCAGCCGAGGGCAAGCAAGCTGCGAAACAATCCGCCGCCGCCGAAGAGCCAAATATCTTTGCCCGATTGCGCGCGCAGCTCGGACAAAATCTTTTCGGCGTGGTCCGCAACGATGGTCACCTCGGCATAATCGCTTTGCCGCAGCGTTTTGGAAAAGACCAACGTCTTGGTGCCGGGCGAGGAGCCGCCCTGGCCGTTTTTCACCATCCACTCAAAAGTTTTGCGGCCGAGCAGGAACGTATCGAATTGACTAAACACCGACATGAAGTCAATATCGGGATCCATCACGATCCAATCCGCTTCGCCGTTAGGCCCGGCGATGTAACCGTCCAAACTCATGGCGACGCAGTAACGGATTTTGCGCATGAGGCCTTCTTTCGTTTATTGGCGCGAATCTTAAATCTGTCATTCAGGAGGAATCTTTTTAAGCACTGGAGTTGGTGCCCAGCGCCTAAAAGGTTTCCCTCTAAATGACAAGGCTCGGGGGAATACCTAATTTGAAAATCAAAACTCGTGAGGCGTACTACAAACTCTCCTTCACCGTTTGCCGCCCGCGCCGGTGCGCGGCACGTGGCTAGAGACCGACTCCAATTCCAGCGACAACGGCGTTGCATCTTGCGGGCGCAGAGCACGCAGCACGTGCGCATGAATCGGCTGCGCTTCGTTGTTGGCCGCGGGATGATTTTGTTTGAAATTCGCGGTGACGGCCATAGCGTCTTCATCGTCTTTGTGATACTCATAAAGCTTGCGCGCTTCGGCAAACTCGGCCTCGCGGCCCAATGCGCCAAGCGTGAGCATGCGATTGTACAAACCGCCGAGGTCTTCGGGATCAATGGCGAGCGTGCGCTCAATCCACGGCAGCGCTTCAGCATAACGCCCGGCGAGATATTCGGTGCGGCCGATATCGAGCAAGAGCACGCGATCATGGGGATAGGTCTCGGCGACTTTTTTCCAATCCGCGAGCGCTTCATCATACGCGCCGACTTTCTTATTCAACGCGCCGCGAAAGTATGCGGTCTTCAAATATCCCGGCCGCCGCGCTTCCGCCTCTTTGAGAATTTCCAAACCGCGATCAACCTGCCCTTCAGTGAAAAGAACGCGGCCTTGATTGATCGGGCCTTCGGGATTTTTCGGCGCGAGCGCGGTCACTTGCTTGAAGGCTTCCAACGCGGCTTTGGTATCGCCTTCGAGCAAAAGGCCGATGCCGTAATCATTCCAACGCTCCCATTCGGGCCGATGCGCTAGCGGCGCGCTCGTGGTTTGTCGCACTGCGCTTGACATGGCGATGATCGGCTGCACCGGCACCTCTTTCCCCTCAAAAACAAATTGATTGTACTCTTGCGTGAACTTGCGATAGTTCAACGTTGCTTCCAACGCGGTGATTGTGACGCCACGCGGAACGCGGAAGCGATAATGCACGGTGCGCGCGGTGCCGGGGCCAATGACGTTCGCATAGATGGTGGCGACCCAATTGTGAATGTCGCGTTTGCCAATCAGCTTGCTTTCGCGGCCCACGAGTTTCGCGCGAAAGAAATGCGCCGTGGAATCCACGCGGCCAAAGTTATCCAACAAGCCGGAAGCGAGCACGGTTTCGCCGCTTTGATCTTTGGCTTTTAATTCCACCCAGGGCTCGTTGGAATCGTTCGTGCCTTCGGGAAAAATATGGCCGACTTTGCGATTGCGCACGACGACGTTGACTTTTACCAACTCGCCGGCGTGGAGCACGGGCATGGCCTCGTTCGGGCCGTACGTTTTGCCGTCCACTTCGACATTAAACAGATCCACCGTGACCACGGAATCCTGCATGAACTTTTGGACGAGCGCAAGCTGCTCCGGCACCTCTTTGAGCATCGGCAGCGTCGCATTCGCGGTGGCGAAACGATGGCTGCGCACAAAACCGTTGTCGTTGCCTTCATCGTTGGAAGGAACCAGTGGCATGTGGCATTCGGTGCAGGTCTTGGCTTTCGGGGGCAGATAAAACGAGCGCACCATGTTGCCCGAAGCGCCGCTGTTGTGCCAGTTGTCATATTGATTTTGGCCGCGCTTCCAGCGGTACGAATTGACTTCGGGCGGGATGCCGACTTTATGACACGCGCCGCAGAACTCCGGCGTCTTGTGCATGGGTTTGAGCATGGCGCGGCGATGCGGCTCGGGTTTGGATTTCACCAGCTTGGTGAAAATCCACTGGCCCACCGGGCTTTGCGAGCGCGCGAAGGGATATTCATCCGGCTCGGCCATGACCACGCGGCCATTGCCTTTCACATCGCGCAACGCATCGATCGCATGGCAAGAAAGGCAAGTAATGCCGGCTTGCCCGTTGGGATGATCCAGGTCGATAACTTTTGCCTCTTGCATGCGGCCGGGATAGAGCACCATGGCATCATGACACGAAGCACACCAGCGCACGGGCGCGACTTCTTTTTCGGCAATCAGCAACTCGACGGTTTTGCGATAATAGGGATTGTTGAACGAAGAGAAGTGATGCACCGACTCGTTCCACTGTTTGTAAATGTCGGGATGGCACCCGGCTTGGCCGCACGATTCGGAGCGGCCGAGATCGTCGTCTTTGAGGAAATTTTTATGCGCGAGCGTGGTCTGGCCCGGCTCAAAAGTCTTTTGCGCTTTTTCCGGAAGGTACTTTTGTCTGGTATTATCTTTTTGCAGGCTGATAAAAAAAATGATCGATACGAACACACCGGCAATGACGGTGAGATTCAACGGATGCCGCAGCGCATTGCCAAAGCCGCCGCTCCACAGATTGCCCCATTCGAGAAAATGAAACCGCACGCCGCGTTTGAGCGCAACGTGAATGAGAAAGCCGCCGATAGTCGTAATCGTGGTGACGATATGCAGCGGAACCATGCCGGCCACGGTCGCGCCCTTGCCTACCAACACAAAGCCGGTGACGAGCAGAATGCCCAACGACAATACCGTGATCACGCCGGCGAACGTTGCGCCGAGGTTGCGCGCCAAGCGCATCTTCATGACATGCATCGTAAGAAAGACGAGCAGCGGCGCGATCAGCACCGTGCCGAGCGCGACGTGTGTCAACACCAGGATCATGTAAGTGACGGCCGTGGAGCGATCAAACAGCAACAGCAGTAAACTATTGATGAGCAGAATGACAAAGCTGCCGAGGAGGATGCTGACGAGAAGCTGTTGCGATTTGGGCAGGCGGGTGTAGCGTTGGTTGAGCATGGGGAGCACCTTTTAATGCTTAAAGCAAAAGCATTTTAGATTGTCAATTGCAAATTTTCAATTTAAAATTTGCAATGCTTTTTGCTCTACAACAAAACCGCCCGACCGTTGCCTCCTCAGTCGAATCGGGCGGCGCTCGACTGACGAAATGCGAAAGCAACGGCGCGGGCGGTGGAAGATTTCTGGTCGCTGGTTTCTGGTTTCTTGTTGCTGGTTTCTTGTTGCTGGTCGCTTGATACTTGATCAATTGATTGCGCAAAAAATAGGCACGAGCATCGAGTATCAAGCAACCAGAAATCAGCAACCAGGCTTTAGAATGCGAAGCTAAACGTGAAGCGATTCACGTTGTCAAACACGCCAAAGCTGGTGTAGGAATAATCGACCTTCAAGTTGCTGCCTTGCGAACCCATTTTGGTTTGCAAGCCTGCACCAAAGGAAGCGCCTTCTTCCGTGTCATCGCCGGCGCCGATGGCATAGCCGCCGCGCAAGGCCACAACATTGGAGAAGAGGTATTCCGCGCCGACGTTCACGTGTTCTTGAAAATCACGCGGGCGCTCCGTGTCAACGGAGAGCAACATCGCATGCTTGCCCTCTGCCATGCCGGTCAAATCCAGCAGGTCCATGGACAAACCGATGCGAAACGTGAGCGGAAGCTCGAAGCTTTCTTCAGCATAGGTTAAATCTTTCGCGAAGTTGCGCGCGGTCATGCCGAAATTCAAACTCTTCCAGCCGGTGCGATAAAGAATACCGAAGTCAAAAGCCATGGTGTTGGCTTTGTTTTCTTCCCGCGTCACCGTGGTGCCGGTCAGCCGCACGGCTGCGGCGCCGAGGTCTTCACGCACATATTTGAGGTTTGCGCCAAACGTGAAACGATCGGACACGGCGAAGCCATAGCCCAAGCCCACAGACATGGCCGAGGGGCTAAACGTGCCCAATTGGCGATAGCCGCTCTCCGAAGCGCCGTCACGAATGGTTTCTTCAAAATCGCCGTAATCGACCGTCATCACATTCAGGCCGAAGACGCCAAAGGAACCATTGGCCGGGCGGAAAGCCACCGCGCCGTAAGAATAATTGAAATCAACGATGTACCGGGTTTGGCCGACAGAGACGTTGACATTGTTCTTCAACCAGCCCAAAGCGCCGGGGTTGTAAAACATCGCCATGGCCGTGACCTGATCTTGCGAGGTCATGGTGTTTCCCATGGCAGAGGCCCGAGCGTCCAAAGAGACGCTCAGAAATTTCATGCCGGTTTGTGCGCGTTTCTCCGTGAGCGGCTCATCGTTTTGCCCGAAGGCCATGCCGACTGTGAGTAACGCGAAGGCGCCGACCAAAAAAGCAATCAGGATATTTTTTCTCATAGTTTTCTCCATTGAAATGTAGTCCCTGCCCCTTGTGGGCAGATGAATCTACCACACCGTGCCCCACAAGGGGGCATGACTACAAACTTAGCGGATGATGACAAATTTCTTGATTTCTTTGTTGCCCGAGGCCTGGTCTTCGACCACTGCGAGATAAATGCCGCTGGAAACGACTTGTTTCGAGGCCGTGGATTGATCCCAGAACTCGTCGCCGCTGCCGTTGGTGTGCTCGATGGTGTGAACCAATTCGCCAAGCTGCGTGTAGATTTTGATCGTACACTGCCCGGGGATGTCATAGAACGCCAAGCGGTTGCCTTCGTTGTTGCTGCCCGCGGAGAAGCGAATATCCGCGGTTGACGTAAGGTTAAACGGGTTCGGCACGACACGAATTTGCGACAGGGCTTTGCCCGGAGCGCGTTTCAAGCTGGCCGGCAAATAGGTTTGCGTGTAATACCGACCGCTCTTCAATCTCACCCCCGTGGGGGTTTTGCCCGTGGCGTCGTTGTTCACTGCGCCGACCGCCTGGAGGTAGTAGAAATAGCTGACGCCGCGTTCGACGCCGTTGCTATCTTCGTAACGACGCGCATTGCCCGGCAATGTGGTCACGAGTTGATAGTCATAATCATCTTGGTATTGCTTGGCCTTGCGATAAACTTCCCAGCCGTTGGCCGGGTCCGCGGTGGCTTCCCAATCCAAAGTGATTTTTCCTACGCCCGAGGTTACGGCGAACTTCGTCGGCGGCGGGGGCGGCGCAGGAATTTTCAATCCGGCTTTCCATGCGGCCGTAGCGCGTTCGAACATTTGGAAAATGGAGTCGCGCGAGGTCATGACCCATTCATCTTTGGTCATGGTCTTGCCGGCGTAGGTAATGGGTGCAACGTCTTTGTTCGCGCCCGCGGCTTTGTAGGCGCGGCCAATATCAAGCTTGGCTTTCGAGCTGAGGCCGGAAGCGCCTTCCGCAACAACAAAGGTGATGCTTTGGCCCGGGGTCATGGTATAAGGGCCAAAGCCCTCGGTCATGGCCCAACCGCCTTCGTCATATCGGCCAAAAGCTTGCGCCGGATCTTTGGTGGATGTGGTAAAGGCGCCGCTGTTTTCAACTTCATAGGCATGGCTACGCGGCAACTTCGGGTTGTTGGGACCCGGGCGGCCTTGGGTGATGAAGTTTTCATACTGCCGTAACATCAAACTGTTGTTGAATTCATCCGTCACCAAATCCGGTTCGTCACTGCCTTTGACGCCCATCGTAGCAGGCTGCGCCGGATCGTCGGTTTTATCCGTGGCGGATTTGTCCGCGTGAACATAAACGCGACCTACCATGTGAGCAGATGCGAGACGACCCGTGGCATCTGGCACCGGACCGCTCGTCCAATGTTCAGCCCACATCGGGCCGCCCAAGGCGCGGAAATCGCCTTGAAAGACCGAATGGCCGCCCCACGCATATTGCGCGCGGAAGTTCACGCCAAAATCATTGAACCCGTCGCCAATGACGTCATTCATCGTGAACTTGCCCCACGGGGCGCCGTTGCCGGTCACCCATGAAGCCGCATCATGCGTGGCATAACGCGTGATCAGATAAAAGTAGACGCCTTCGAGCGGACGATTCAATTCGATCTCGGCATCGGTGTCGACGTTACCGGTGTTGGTGAATTTGTACTCGATGAGATGGTAAGAGTCGTGATACTCCTGGCTGAATGCGTGAATCTTTTCTTCAACCGTGACGCCGACGCGGCTGTTGGCGGTGATGCGAATCATACGATCTTCAGAGAGTGTCGGATCGACTTTGTCGATAAACACAAACTGCCGAAACGATTGCGCGCCATCAACTTCAACACTGGGATCATACTTGGCAACAACTTCGCTGCCAACACCATAAAATTGCACTTCACCGCCGGAACGCGGACCGATGCCGGCTTGTTTGTAGGGAAACACTCGGCCTTTTTCATCGGTGAAATTTCGCACGGCGACCCAAACGGCATTGGCGCGCGTGTTTCCGGGGCGATGATCAATCGCGGGATAAGACACCGGAGCATTGTCAAACGGTTCTTGCTCGCGGTTGGCGCCGCCTTCCGAATAAGGCGACCACATGGAGCCGACCGTCATCCATTTGAACTCGAATTGCGCTTGCGCTTCGGTCAAGCCCAACACGAGAAAGAGCATTAGAAAGAGCGCTGAAAATTTTTTCATTTTTAACCTCATAGTTTCATCCTTGACCAGTATCCCCCGAGGCTTTTGGCCTCGGGGCAAGCCGGTGAGTTAGAACGAAATTCTCATGCCAAACAAGACACTGCGCGGATTAAGAAAGGTACGATCGGTTTCATTCGGCATATCGATATAAGCTTTGTCGCGCAACACGTTATCAACGAAGCCCGGATCAGCCGATTTCCACGCGCCGCCACTATACTCCATATACTTTTTAGTGGATTGCACAAAGAACAACACGCGGCGACCATTTTCCAAGAAGGTTGCGCCCGAAGGCAGACCATTCGAGGGAAGAGCCGCTTCATCAAGAACCTTCTCAATCGGCACAAACGCGGCATCGTCTTTACGACGATCGCCCGGGCGGTCACCACCCGGAATGTTGATGTATTGCGGGTTGGTGACGATATCCTTCGGGAAAGCACCTTCCGGCAATTGCAATGACATCATATAATCGTCGTAATCGCGATTGCCTTCGAACGGGCCACCGTACGCATTGCCCGGTTGAAAATACATGAACTTGAAGTTCAAGATATTGTTTACATCGACAAAGAACTGCGCATCGCCAAGAGTCGTTGCGATGTTCTTGCTGAGCCTCAGGTCGAGGCTCCAAAAGTCTTTCATCTGCACATTGTTTTGCAAGCCGGGGATGATACCGCCGCCGGGACCAACCCAGGTGTAGTTTTGTCCGGCGCGCCATTCGCCGAGCAAGTCGAAGCGGAAATCATGCACGATTTTCGGTCCGAAATCATTGGGAATCACGAATTCCACATTCGCACGCGCGAAGGGTTGCGACACCGGACGGAATTGATAGTGATCCGTGGAGGTCAACTCATAATCACGTTGGGCAACCACGCTTTGAAAGTCGCGGCCCAAGCCGAAATTTCCGGACTTGAATTGTTGGAACGTGTAATTCACAAAACCGTGCAGCCAGCGGCCACGAGACTTATTGAGAGTGATTTCAAAGCCGCGCACGTCGCTATAGTTCAGCGGCTCGCTCAAGCGATAATTGACGAGCAGATCGATGCTGGTGTTTTGCACGCCGCGCGGTTGATTATCGTTGTCACGATAAAAGCCGGAGAGGCGGAGCAGATACTTGTCAAACAAATTCTGTTCATAGCCCAACTCATACGCCACCGTGCGCTGCAACGGCTGATTCGGATCACCCAGGCGATAGATATTGCCGTTCCACGCAAGCTGGAATTGGAACAAGTTCCGCGCATCCAACACTTGGCGGAAATGGCCATAATTGAAGTACAACTTGCTGTTCACGGAGATCGGGAAAGACACGCCGAGGCGGGGGCTTAAGGTCAATTGCTTGTCAGTGGAGGTCGTTTGCAACACGTCTTCACGCGTAGCAAAGCCTTTAGCGGTGAAGGAGCGGTCAAAAGTAGAATATTGATACCACTCACCGTTCGGATTAAAATAATCCAAACGCAAGCCAACATTGGCAATCATGCCTTTGAACTCAAGCTTGTTCTGCAAGTAGGCTGCAGCTTGCATTGGGCTTTGTTCCCATCTCTGGCGCGAGCGCTCAAGATGCACGATGACCGAGTCGTCGGAGCGGAAATTCATGTTCAGATCGTTGAAGATCAACTCGATACCGGTCTTCAACTCCTGCACACGATTCAATTGCTTGGTCAAATCAATTTTGGCATTCCACACCGTCACGCGCGAGGTGTCACGCGCGCGCGCCCAGTGACCGCCAAGTCGCAAACCACTGCCGATGCTGCTCGTGCCATTTGAAGTCCAGCCAAATGGGGCTTCATCAAGTTCGTAGCCTGGACCGATAGTTCTCACGGTCGTCGTGCTGCGACGGCTATTGGGGTAGGAATCATAGGCGGTGTGAAAACGCGAAACGTGAATTTCATAAAACGTATTTTTGTTCAGCGTATGCGTTAAAGCCGCGCCCAGCAGATTGCGCCTGGTGTCAGTGATGGAGTATGCGTCTTCAGCGAAAATGACGCTGCGCCCGACATGGTCGGCATTATCATTCACCAGCGAATTTCTGCCGGCTTCAACATCGGACCAGGGGTATAGCGGAATACCGCCGCGTTGCGGATTCGGAAAATCTACGATCTCAAAAGAAGGATCGGCCATGCCCGTTTGCTTGGTCCACATGCCTTGCAGATTCAGCTTCATGTTGGATTTCAGATCGGAAGTAATTTTGCCGCGGAACACATCTTCTTTAAAGGAAGTGCGCGCTTGCGGGTAGAAGTAAGGCTCTTGAATACCGCGATAGGATGCCGTAAAACGCAAGCCGCCGAAAGGTTTGCTGAGGAAGGGAAATGGTCCGCCTAGGGTCGCGTCCACTTCATAATTCGCGTCTTCAATTTCAACGTTCTTGCGATGATGATAATTGAAGACCTCTTTCAACTGCGCCACGCTAAGATCGTTCTTAGGATCGGTATCTTTCAACTGATCCGCGGCGATTTTATTCCAACCGCCGGCGAAGGGATAATATTGCCGTTGCGTATAAATATCCCACGCGCCGCCGTCCGTGCCGGTATTGGAAACTGCCGGATCCAAGAACGGACGCATATAATAGGCGTTCGGATCTTTCGGCCCATTGCCAAAGCGCATGTCGGGTTGGCTATAGCGCACGATACCATCAAAGGTATATTTGTCGCGCGAGCCTTCTTTGGTAACCACACTCACTTGGCCGGCGCGGACGTTGCCATATTCCGCATTGAAACCGCCGGTCTGCACCTGCACTTCTTCGATGGCCGTGTAGCTAATGCTGTTGAACGACTGATTGTCGCGACCGTCGCGCATAGAAAGCCCGTCAACCGAGAAGTTGATTTGGTCACGACCACCGCCGCGAATTACGAACCCTTTTTCCACACCGGCTTGCAAGTCGATGATCTGTTGCACGCTGGTGCGCGGCAGGTTTTGAATTTCAACCGCACTAATGTTGGCGACG
>CAYNDW010000001.1:0-41867 GCA_964395375.1 uncultured Cytophagia bacterium | reverse complement strand
TATCCGGGCGCAACTCGCCGGTGAGGTGGTGGGCGTTTTTATCAAAACAACACGGCACAACGCCGCCGTCCCAATTCACCATCGTGGTGAGCCACGGACGAATGCACACGCCTTTGCCGCGCTTGACCGTGAGCTCATGTTCCGCGACGTTATAGCGCCGATATTTGTCCGCTTGCGGCAGCCAAGCTTGCGCTTCTTCGAAAGTTTCAACTTGCGTGGTTTTGACCAAGAAGCGATCCACGCCAAGCTCGCGCGCCATACGTTTCATCGCGGGCAACTCGTGCTCATTGTGTTGCATCACGAGGAATTGCATGTAGAGATACGGCGTTTTGCTGCGCAAACGCTGCTTTGCTTCCACGAGCGCGCGAATGCCGTTTTGCACTTTGGCGAGCGATCCGCCGACGCGATACTGCGCATAGGTTTCTTGTTCCGCGCCGTCAACCGAGAGCACGAGCGTATCCATGCCGCTGCGCACCGTCGCCTCCGCGGTCTCCGCGTCGAAATAATGCGCATTCGTGCTCGTAGTGACATAAATGCCGCGCCGCTTCGCATAAACCACAAACTCATTGAAACGTCGATGCAAATACGGCTCGCCTTGATTGAAGAAAACGAGATAGAGCACACGGTCGCCAATCTCGTCGATCAAACGCGTGAACGTTTCGAACGCCATGCGGCCATACGCACGTTCCATCGTGCCGTTGCCGGTGACGCACAGCGGGCAGCGCAGATTGCACACGTTGGTCGGCTCGATAGTGAGCACGGGCGGCACGCCCCAGACTACGGGGCGTTTGGTGAAGATTGCAACCAGCAGCGCCGCGAGTATTTGGACTGCGTTCCACACGCGCTTGAACGTCAAAGCTTTGAAGAGTTGGATAAAAGAAACTTCTTTGCCATAGCCCCACGTGATTTTATTCAGAGCGGAAGTTGGCGCTGCCGCGTGCGTATGTTCGGGAATGACGGAAGAGTTTAAAACAGGAAGAGAGGTCATGTGGCCGCGAGGTCTTAGTGATGTTGGGAGCGAACAAGGCGGCGGCAAAGTATCGAACCGTGTTTCAAAAGGCAAGGAAGGATTTCGTAGAAAAAAATAAGGGACATGGTGCGCGATACCATGTCCCTCTTCTTTGGGGTAGGTGTCCTTAAAAAAGCTAGTTTTTTAAGGATGGAAGTATATGGATGATGGGGTAGCCGAAATTTGAGTCGTGCAGTTTTTTATTTCATCGCCGCACGTTTTTCCCTTTTGCAGATGATATGCCAACGGCATAAATGCTTCTTTGCAGCCGGCGCCGCTTGCCTTAAACTTCAAAAAGTTCATTAGTTTGTCGCGAAAGCGCAGTTGGCGAAAAAGTTTAAAAAAATGTCTCACGGCAAAACAGTGTTCGCGGCACAGTCTCGTAAGCGGACATTTTCAAGTGCGGATTAAAAATTTTTGACACAAAGTGGCCCGTACCTCCGGCAAAAGCATTGACATTGTAACCAAATTCTGATACTTTCGCGCGCGTTAAAAAGTCGCGACTTGCTCCCCCACAGATGATTTTATCCGCACATGATTCTAAAATTACAATACGGCTTGGGCTTCGTGGAGGCAGAGTTTCGCCCGCCACGACAAATCACCGAGCTGAAAACCAAGCGCATCGCCACGCTGCAGAGGCCTGAAGAAATCATTAATCAGGCTTTGGATCAGCCGATTGGCTGCTTTCCGTTCCCACAACTTTTCAAAAAAGCGGGCCACATCCTTCTGCTCGTGCCCGATGAAGTTCATGACACAGGCGGCGCTTATTATTTGCCGCTGTTGTTGCGGCGTTTGAAGGCGTTGGGCGTATCGATGCGCGAGGTAACGATTCTCGTAGCGAGCGTGTGGGGTGCTCGGCGCAATGGCGTGCCGCATTTAATTGAAGCGGAAAAAGATCGCGAGGGTTTTCCGCGCGTGGTTTATCATGACCCCAACGAGGCCAAGTCATTGGAATACGCCGGCGAGACGAAGCGCGGCACGCCGGTATTGGTGAATCGTCTGCTCGTGGATGCGGAATACGTGATCATTTGCGGCACGAGCGGATATCATTCTTTTGCCGGCTATCGCGGCGGTCCGGAGTTAATCGTCTCTGCTTGCTCCGGCCGTGAAACGCTGGAGCGCAATCTCTTGCTGGCGTGCGATCTTGCCCCGGGCCGTGTGCATCCGCGCTGCTATGACGGCGTGCTCACCGGCAATCCCGTGCAAGAAGACATGCGGGAAGCGTTTCGTTTGCTCTCGTTTAATTTTCTTTTGCACACGGTATTGAATGATCGCAATCAAGTCGTGAGCGCGGTGGCGGGCGAGCCGTTGCAGGCGCATGCCGCGGGCTGTCATATGGTCGATGATATTTATCGCGTGCCCGTAGCGCAAATGGCGGACGTGACTATTGTAAGTTGCGGCGGCCATCCACATGATCGCAATTTTTTTGAAGCACATCGGGCGCTACACCATGCGTGTCGCGTCACGAATCCCGGCGGCACTATAATTTTTACAGCAGAATGCGCGAAAGGCCTCGGCTCGCCGCATCTGCTTCCCGCGAACAGCGCGGAAGTTTTGCGCGTGAGCGCACCGCGGGAACTTGGGCATTATCCTCCCGAAATAGTTTGGGCGCTTTCCACCAGACAAAAAGCGCGCGACTATCGCATCGTCGCAGTCACCAACCTGAATGAAAAAACCGTGAATGGTTTGGGCTTCACCCCCGCGGCCTCCCTGCGCGTGGCGTTACAAATTGCGCAGTCCGCGCTCGGCGCAAGCAAACTTTGTTATCTCATTCCCCAAGGTTCGACCACAGTGCCAGAAGTTGTTTGAATGCTCGTCCCCAAACTGGAGGAGATCCGTTTATGTCCACGTCGTCCGGTCTCTTGAACGCTCTGCCCGAAATACAACAAGTTTTACAACGTGAAAAATTAGGCGGATGGTTGATCTATGATTTTCATGGCATCAATGCCATCGCGCGTGAGTTGGTGCCGCCGGATAAATATCATGTCACGCGGCGGTGGTATTATTTTATCCCCGCGCAGGGCGAAGCCACTTTGCTCGCGCACAAAATCGAGCAGACGAATTATCCGCCCATGCCCGGCCGCAAACAATATTATGCCGGCTTGCAAGAGATGACGGCGAACTTGCGCGCGTTGCTGCCCTCGGGCATCACGGTGGCGATGGAATACTCCCCGATGAATGACGTGCCCACGGTCTCGTATGTCGATGCCGGCACGATTGAATTGTTGCGCTCGCTCGGCGTGAATGTGGTTACTTCGGCGCAGTTAATTCAAGAGTTCCAAGCGCGCTGGAACGCAGAGCAATTGCAAACCCACATTGCCGCGGCCAAAGTTTTACATGAAGCGCAAAGCGAAGCGTTTCGCTTGATCGAAAAAAGACTGCAAGCCCACCAGCCGATCA
The DNA here is from genome assembly GCA_964395375.1 of uncultured Cytophagia bacterium. Taxonomy (GTDB): domain Bacteria; phylum Zhuqueibacterota; class Zhuqueibacteria; order Zhuqueibacterales; family Zhuqueibacteraceae; genus JABWAN01. The sequence continues at coordinate 38,458 of CAYNDW010000001.1, read as the reverse complement.
ACGAATATGAAGTGCAGAGTTTTATTTTGGAAAAAATCGCCGCGGGCAATTGTATGAGCGATGCTTCGCCGATTGTTGCGGTGAATGCCAATGCGAGCAATCCGCACTACGCACCGACCGCGCAAAAGCATAGCCCGATCAAAAAAGGCGACGTGATTCTCATTGATCTTTGGGCGAAGCAGAAAACGCCCGGTGCTGTGTTCGCGGATATCACATGGATGGGCTATGCCGGCACAAACGTGCCCTCGCGCGTGCAAGAGGTGTTCAACGTCGTCACCGGCGCGCGCGACACGGGCGTGCGCGTGATTCAAGAGCATGCGAAAGCCGGTCAGCCGCTGCAAGGCTATCGCATCGATGAAGCCGTGCGGCGGTATATTACCGACGCCGGTTTTGGCAAATGCTTTTTTCATCGCACGGGCCACAGCCTCGGCATGCTCACGCATGACAACGGGGTGAATATCGACAGCTACGAAACCCGCGACACACGCCTGCTCACGCCCGGCATCGCCTTCTCGATTGAACCCGGCGTTTATTTGGAAGAGTTCGGCACACGCAGCGAGATCAACGTTTACATCGGCGCAAACGGCCCAGAGATTCACACGCCGATGCAAACGGAGATCACGAAGCTGGCGGTGTGAAGCAACTTTTTCCAGCGGTCGTCTAAATAAAAAATCTTGAGTTGCATTTTGTAGGAACTCTCCCTCGCGTTTGGCATAACGTTCAAAACAGATTGAGTACCGAGCAGGAGGAAGGTTTTTACAGAATGACATTCAAAAGAATCATTTATGAGGAGAGCATTCGGGGGGCACTTGAACAGTCGAAAGCGCGACCCGAAATTTTCTCACCGAAACTCTGTGACCTTCCTTTACGCATGACCTCTTTATTAAAAAAAGGCTCCGAAGTCGAGCTTGAAATCGAGTCGCTCGCTTTTGGCGCAAAGGGATTGGCTCGGCTGAATGGGTACGTGGTCTTCGTTGAACAAGCCTTGCCCGGCCAGCGTGTGCGCGCTCTTCTCACCAAAAAGAAACGCGATTATGCTGAAGCTCGTCCTTTAGAAGTTCTGCGGCAATCGCTAGACTATGTTCCGCCGCGCTGTTCGCATTTCCATAATTGCGGCGGCTGTTCGCTGCAAGATTATCAGTACGAAAAACAACTCGCAGCCAAGCAGCAACAAATTGCAGAAGTGCTCACTCATCTCGGCGGCATTGCGCAACCGCCGGTCGCTGCCGTGCTCGGCTCGCCGCAGCAATTTTTTTATCGCAATAAGATGGAATTTTCGTTCGCGCGACAACGCTGGCTTACGCGCGCGGAGATTGCCGACGCGCAAAACATTGCCGAGCGCAACTTTGCCTTGGGCTTGCATGCGCGCAATAGCTTCGACAAGACGCTGGACATTCGCGCGTGCTATTTGTTTTCGGAGATGAGCAATGACATACTCGCGGCCGTGCGCACGTTCGCGAAGAACTCTTCACTCTTGCCTTATACCACCCGCGACCACACCGGCTTTTGGCGTTTCCTCGTCATGCGTGAAGGCAAGCGCACCGGCGAGTTTATGCTTAACTTCGTCACCGCGGAAGCTCCGGAAGGCAGAGCCGCAGTGGGCGAACTGAGCGCGACGCTCGTGCAGCAATTTTCCGCGATCACCACGGTCGTTCACATTATCAATCGCAGCAAAGCGCAGATTGCGTTTGGAGAAGAAGAAGTTGTTTTACACGGCCCAGGCTATTTGCGCGAACAAATTGGCGATTGCACGTTTCAGATCTCCGCCAATTCTTTTTTTCAAACAAACACGCTCGGTGCGGAACAACTTTATACCGTTGCACGCGAGTTCGCGGCATTGACCGGCGCAGAAAACGTTTACGATCTCTATTGCGGCGCAGGCACGATCGCGATCTTCATCGCGAAACAGGCTCGGCAAGTCGTCGGCTTTGAAATCGTGCCGGAAGCTATTCGCGACGCCGCGACGAATTGCAGTTTGAATCACATCGACAATTGCCATTTCGTTCGCGGCGATTTAAAAGACGAGATCGCGCGCGTGCCGGATTTAGTCCAACGCTGGGGCCGTCCGGAGGTGATTATTGTAGATCCGCCACGTGCCGGTATGCATCCGAAAGTTTTACTCAAGATGATGGAGCTTGCGCCGCAACGCATCGTCTATGTTTCGTGCAATCCCGCCACGTTTGCGCGCGATGTAAAAGTGCTTTGCTGGCAAGACTATAATCTGGAGAAAGTGCAGCCTCTAGATATGTTCCCGCACACGGCGCATTGCGAAGTGGTGGGGCTACTCGTGAGGAAATAGTTCAGTTGATCTAATGCTTTTCTTTTAAAGAAATTTAATTTGATCATAGAACATATTCGTAACACAAGCCGTTGCCAAGGCTCTACGTGACGCTTCTTGTTGAGAAGAAGTTAAGCGCACGCTTCCCCCGCCCCCCCGTTGTGGCAAAAATATTTCTTGACAAATTCATCCTATTTTCTATCTTAGGAAGCTGTTTTCGAGACATCTGCTATTTTATAGGCAAGAATTTCGCTACTTTGGTTAACAATTCGGCATTCCGAAGATAGGTTTCTTTAGGCCACCATAGCTCAGAAGGTAGAGCGCCTCACTTGTAATGAGGAAGTCGCGGGTTCGATTCCTGCTGGTGGCTCATGGCATGGACAAAGAGCAAAAACAAGATGATAAACTTGCGCTTTGTAACTAGCTATGCACGACGGAGAGGTTCCAGAGTGGCCAAATGGGGCAGACTGTAAATCTGCTGGCTCCGCCTTCGGAGGTTCGAATCCTTCCCTCTCCACAAGTTAATTTTTGATTTTTTGGCAGAAGCGGGTTGTGCGGGAGTAACTCAGGTGGTAGAGTCACAGCCTTCCAAGCTGTTGGTCGCGGGTTCAAGTCCCGTCTCCCGCTCAAGATTATTTGCTCATGTAGCTCAGTCGGTAGAGCACTTCCTTGGTAAGGAAGAGGTCACCGGTTCAATCCCGGTCATGAGCTCTGCAAGCGAATTTGGGTTAATAACTCAATTTTGAGGACGTAAAGTGAGAGAAATTATTACGCTTGAATGTGGCGATTGCAAACGCCGAAATTATTCGACCACAAAAAATAAAAAAAAACATACTGGTCGAGTCGAATTTAAGAAGTTTTGTCGTTTTTGCGCCAAACACACAACGCACAAAGAAACACGTTAGTTTTGTGTAGGCCTGTAGCTCAACTGGCTAGAGCGTCGGTCTCCAAAACCGAAGGCTGGGGGTTCGATTCCCTCCAGGCCTGCTTATTGTAAAACATTTAGGAAATCTCGATGAAGGTGATTGTCGAAAAGGTTCGAACGTTTATTCGAGACGTTCGAAACGAAATGACGAAAGTGAGTTGGCCGACCCGCGAAGAATTAAAAGATTCTACGTTGGTCGTAATTATCGTCGGGTTGGTATTTGCGGTTTTTGCCTTTTCGGTTGATCGCCTTTTGTCTTCGGCGGTCAAGTTTCTTTTTTCTTACCTCATTGGATAGTTCGTCGCACATTCTGGAAAAATTAAGTGACTGAAGTTGAAGAAAAAAAAGTAGAAGCTGGTGACAAAAGATGGTATGCGATCCATGTTCTTTCTGGGCATGAACGTAAGGTAAAGGCCTATCTTGAAAATGAGGCGCGGGCATTAGGATTGGGCGATCGTCTTGCCAATGTTTTGATTCCATCCGAAGAAATAACCGAGATGAAAGAGGGCAAGAAGCGCGTGCGCTCTAAAGCCTTTTTCCCGGGGTATATGTTGGTTGAGATGGAATTGAACAAAGAAACGCAGCATTTGGTGTTGAACACCCCTGGCATTACTAATTTCGTCGGTCCCAAAAATAAACCCCAATCCTTGCGCCAGGAAGAGGTTGATCGCATCCTTGGGAAGGTGCAGGAGAGTCGTGCGCGTGAAGTCATTGAAGTTCCTTTTAGCGTCGGCGATCCCATTCGCGTTATTGACGGTCCGTTCCGTGATTTCACGGGCTTCGTTGAAGAAATTAACGAAGAAAAGAAAAAAGCCAAAGTTATGGTCAGTATCTTTGGCCGCTCCACGCCGGTTGAGCTTGATTTCCTTCAAATAGAAACTGAAAAATAAATCCACGCCTTATTGCTTTGAAAGGTTGGTATGGCGAAAAAAGTTGTTACTCAGGTTAAGTTGCAAATTCCAGGTGGGCAAGCCAATCCCTCTCCTCCTGTGGGGCCGGCTCTCGGTCAGCATGGTGTGAATATTATGGAATTTTGCAAGAACTTTAATGCGAAAACCTCCGATCGTCCAGGTTTGGTTATTCCCGTTATCATCACGGTCTATTCGGATCGGTCTTTTACTTTTATTTTAAAGACACCGCCAGCTTCGGTTTTATTGTTAAAAGCTGCGGGTCTTGAAAAAGGTTCGGGAGTGCCGAATCGCACAAAAGTTGGCAAAGTTACGACTGATCAGGTTCGTCAAATCGCTCAAGCGAAAATGGAGGACTTGAATGCCAACGATATCGAGGCCGCAATGAGTATGGTTGCCGGAACGGCGCGCAGTATGGGCGTTGAGATTGCCTAAAAGATTTTTATAGTGTATAAAGATTGCAAAGGTCGATATGAATCAAAGCCGTCGCTTTACTGAAGTCGCAAAGTTGGTTCAACTGGGCGTAGAGTACTCTCTTGATGATGCCGTGGCCTTGCTCAAGAAGACTGCAACCGCGAAATTTAATGAATCCGTCGAGGTGGCAATTCGTCTCGGAGTGGATCCTCGTCATGCGGATCAAGTCGTGCGTGGCACGGTGGCGTTGCCGCACGGCACCGGCAAGGTCGTTCGCGTTTTAGTGATTTGCAAAACCGCAAAAGAAAATGAAGCGCGTGAGGCGGGCGCCGACTTCGTTGGGTTTGACGAATATCTGAAGAAGATTAATGAAGGTTGGTTTGATTTCGATGTCATGATCGCAACACCCGATGTCATGGCTGATCTTGGAAAGCTGGGAAAAATTTTGGGCCCGCGTGGACTCATGCCTAATCCGAAAAGCGGCACGGTTACATTCGATGTCGGTCAGGCTGTACGCGAAGTCAAGGCGGGCAAGATCGAGTTTCGTGTGGATAAAAGCGGAATCCTGCACGTCAATATCGGCAAAGCTTCATTTAGCGAAAAGCAGTTGAGTGAGAATATTCGCAGTTTTATTGACATGGTGATGCGCTTAAAGCCGGCCTCGTCCAAGGGACAATATTTTCGCAGTGTCACCATTTCCAGCACTATGGGGCCTGGCATTCCACTCGACTATAATGCCGCAATGAACGAAATTAAAAGTTAGCAGAGTTCGAGAATAAAATGCTAGAAACCAAAACCATTCGTCCGGAAAAGCAGGAAGCTGTTGCGCAAATTGTGGAAAAGCTCTCCTCGGCCAAAAGTGTGTTTGTTACGGATTACTCTGGGTTGACTGTTGCAGCTATTACCAACTTGCGTCGGAATCTGCGGAAGTCTAAAGTGGAGTTCCAGGTCAGCAAGAATACGCTTGCTCGTATCGCGGCTCAACAAGCTGGCCTCAAAGATTTGGTGCCTCACCTTGAAGGTCCTACCGCGTTAGCATTTGGAATGGGAGATCCTGCCGCCCCGGCCAAAGTGCTGACTGATTTTTTAAAGACGAATGAAAAACCCAAAGTCAAAGCGATCGTGTTCGAAGGGCGATACTTTGAAGCCAAGTCGTTGGCGGAGATTGCCACTTTGCCCAGCCGTGAACAATTAATGTCGCGGTTGTTGGGTAGTCTTAATTCTCCGATCACTGGTTTGGCGAACGCGCTTTCTGGAATTATTCGCAAGTTAGCTTATGCCTTGAATGCAGTGGCGGAAAGCAAAGAAAAAAGCGAAGCGTAATCCCACTCGTTTATCGGGATGCCCTCTGCGTTTTTGAACGTAGGGGTTGAATTATGAGTTTCATTATCAAAATTAAACTAGTTTTTCGTCATTGAAAATTTCACGGCGCAGCTAGTTCTAAATTATCTAAGGAGGTTGTTGTGTCTATCAATGGCAAGCAGCAAGAGGTGCTGCAACTAATCGAGAACATGACCGTTCTTGAGCTCTCTTCTTTGGTTAAGGCAATCGAAGAAAAATTCGGCGTCTCCGCGGCAGCCCCTGCTGTTGCGATGATGTCCGCGGGTGCAGTTGGTGGCGCTCCGGCGGCTCCTGCTGTAGAAGAAAAGACCGAGTTCGACGTGGTCTTGGTGAGCGCGGGTGCCAACAAGATTAACGTCATCAAGGTCGTGCGCACGCTGACCAATCTGGGCTTAAAAGAAGCCAAGGATTTGGTGGATAACGCGCCCAAGACTTTGAAAGAGGCCGTGAACAAAGAAGAATCGCAACAAATCAAAGCGAAGCTGGAAGAAGCTGGCGCTACGGTTGAAGTTAAGTGATAGGTGTGGAACCGCCTATTCGCGTTTTGTTGTTTAACTAAGGATGGTACTCTTTCACTTTTGTGTGTTGTATGGAAAATCTGAACGGTAAGCGAATCTCCTTTTCTACGCTCAACTCCGTAATTGACTTGCCCGATCTTCTGGACATCCAACTAAAGTCATTTAGCGAGTTTCTCCAAGTCGACGTTGAGCCCGGCAAGCGCGCCAACAAAGGCATGCATGCGGTTTTCAAAAGCATTTTCCCGATTTATGATAGCCGGGAAAATTTTTGTTTGGACTTCGTCGAGTTTTATATCGAGAAGCCGAAATATGACATGGATGAATGCCAGGAGCGTGGCGTCTCTTATTCCGTGCCGCTCAAGGCGAAGTTGCGTTTGTCCGTGAAGGATGAAGAAACCGGCAACTTCGGCGAAACCACGGAGCAAGTAGTCTATCTCGGCAATATTCCGTATATGACCACGCGCGGCACGTTCATTATCAACGGCGCGGAGCGTATTGTCGTGAGTCAGTTGCATCGTTCGCCCGGGGTCTTCTTTGACGAGTTGAAGCATCCCAACGGCACCAAGCTCTTCTCGGCGCGCATCATTCCGTTGCGTGGCTCGTGGGTGGAATTCATGACGGATATTAGCGACGTGATGTATGTCTATATCGATCGTCGCAAAAAATTTCCGGTCACGACCCTTCTGCGCGCGCTGGGATATTCCACCGACAAAGAGTTGCTGCAGTTGTTTGATTTGATCGAAGAAGTCAAAGTCTCTGACTCCAAAATCAAACAATACCTCGGACGCACTTCGATCAGCGACGTGGTTGATCGCGAAACGGGCGAAGTGTTGCTTGAAAAAGATACGGAGCTTACGGAAGAGGCGATTGACCGCCTCAAAGCCGCGAAGATTCCTTTGTTGCGTTTGCTCAAGCAAGATAGCGCATATGGCCCGGAGGTTATTTCGAACACTCTGCGCAAGGATAACGCGCTTTCGCAGGCGGATGCGCTTGAAACAATTTATCGCCACCTGCGCTCCGGCGAACCTCCCGATCTCGATACCGCAAAGCAGTTTCTCGAGAGGTTGTTCTTTAATGCGAAGCGCTATGATTTGGGCGAGGTCGGTCGTTATCGACTCAATAAAAAATTGAATCTCGAAATCCCCGGCGAGACGACTGTGCTTACCAATGATGACCTCGTGACGATCATCAAGTATTTGCTCGATATGCGCAACGGCCATCGCACCGCGGATGATATCGATCACTTGGGCAATCGCCGTATTCGCACCGTAGGCGAGCAGCTTTCGCAGCAAATGAGCGTCGGCCTTTCACGCATGGCGCGCACCATCAAAGAAAGAATGAATCTGCGCGAGAGTGAAAAACTCACGCCGCAAGATCTCGTCAATGCGCGCACGATCATCTCGGTGATCAACACGTTCTTCGGCACGAGTCAGCTTTCGCAGTTCATGGATCAAACCAATCCTTTGGCGGAGTTGACACACAAGCGTCGCCTTTCCGCGCTTGGTCCCGGCGGTCTTACGCGTGAGCGCGCTGGTTTTGAAGTGCGCGACGTGCATTACACGCATTACGGTCGTTTGTGTCCCATTGAAACGCCGGAAGGGCCGAATATCGGTTTGATTTCTTCGCTCACCACTTTCGCGCGCATCAACGACTTTGGCTTTATCGAAACGCCGTACCGTCGCGTGAAGGACGGGCGCGTGCTCAATGATATTGCCTATCTTTCTGCGGATGATGAAGATCAATACGTCATTGCGCAGGCGAACGCGCCGATTGATCACAAAGGTTATTATGAAAGTGATCGTGTGAAAGCGCGAATCAAGGGCGAGTTTCCGGTCGTGCAGCCGCAAGAAGTGCATTATATGGACGTGTCGCCGAACCAAATCGTGTCCGCGGCTGCGGCGTTAATTCCGTTCTTAGAACACGACGATGCCAACCGCGCCTTGATGGGCTCCAACATGCAGCGCCAGGCGGTGCCGTTATTAGTACCGCAAGCCCCTCTCGTGGGCACGGGCATGGAAGGAAAAATCGCACGCGACTCACGCGCCATGATCGTTTCGGAATATGACGGCGTGGTCGAGCATGTTGAAACGAGCCGCATCATTATTCGCAAAGACATGCCCGGTCGCGGCAAGAAGACCGATCCCGAAAGCCTGTTGAATTTCGAAGAAACCGATCTCGTTTCCTATCGCTGCACAAAATTTTTGCGCACGAATCAAGATACCTGCATCAATCAGCGTCCGATTGTGAAAGTCGGCCAGCGGATTACCAAAGGCCAAGTGCTCGCGGATGGTTGCGCGACCGAAGATGGCGAATTGGCCCTGGGCCGCAACGTGCTTGTCGCATTTATGCCGTGGCGTGGTTATAACTTCGAAGATGCCATTGTGATGTCCGAGCGCATTGTGCAGAAAGACGTCTACACTTCGATTCATATCGAAGAGTTCGAACTGCAAGTGCGCGACACCAAGCGCGGCGAAGAAGAACTCACGCGCGAAATTCCCAACGTCTCCGAAGAAGCCACAAAAGATTTGGATGAGAACGGCATCATCCGCGTGGGCGCGGAAGTGCAAGCCGGAGATATTCTTGTCGGCAAGGTAACGCCCAAGGGCGAAACCGATCCTACGCCGGAAGAGAAATTATTAAAAGCCATTTTTGGTGAAAAAGCCGGCGACGTGAAAGACGCTTCGCTCAAGGCGACTCCGGGGTTGAAGGGCATCGTGATCGACACCAAGCTGTTCTCGCGTAAAAAGAAAGACACCAAATCGAAGCGCCAAGAAAAGAAGAAGCTCGACGAGATCGAAGATTGGCATACTCGCGAGTTGGCGCGAATCAAAAGATTTTTGAGTGAAAAATTGACCAATCTGCTTTCCGGCGAAACTTCCAGCACGATTCGTGATTTGAATAGCGGCAAAGTCGTCGTGCGCGCAAACACCGAATTGACGGAAGAGCGTTTGGGAGAATTGGATTTTGACAAGCTCGATCGCAGCGAAGGCTGGACCGAGAAAAAGCGGATTAATGAATTGGTTGATGCCGTCTACGTTGCGTATGAGCGCAAGTTCAAAGACATCAACGAAGAGTACGAACGCCAGAAGACCAAAATTGTCATCGGCGATGAATTGCCACCCGGTATTGTGCAACTCGCGAAAGTTTACGTTGCGAAAAAACGCAAGCTGATGGTTGGCGATAAAATGGCCGGCCGACACGGCAACAAGGGCGTGGTCGCGCGTCTCGTGCCAATCGAAGATATGCCACGCTTGAGTGATGGCCGTTCGGTTGATATTGTCCTCAATCCGCTCGGCGTGCCTTCGCGTATGAACCTCGGCCAAATTTTTGAGACCAATCTCGGTTGGGCCGCTTCACTTCTGGGTGTAAAATTCGCTACGCCGGTGTTTGATGGCGCCACGGAAGAACAAGTGCATGAGCAAATGACCAAAGCCGGCTTGCCGTTGACCGGCAAGGTTCCTTTGTTTGATGGCCGCAGCGGTGAGGCGTTTGACGAAGAGGTGACGGTCGGCCAAATTTACATGATGAAGCTCTCGCACTTGGTTGAAGATAAGATTCACGCGCGCTCGATTGGACCGTATTCATTGATCACGCAGCAGCCACTTGGCGGCAAAGCGCAATTCGGCGGCCAACGTTTCGGTGAAATGGAAGTGTGGGCGCTTGAAGCTTATGGCGCGGCGTACACGCTGCAAGAAATTCTCACCGTGAAATCCGACGACGTGCGCGGCCGTTCGAAAGTTTATGAAGCGATTGTGAAGGGCGATAATCTGCCCGAACCCGGTTTGCCGGAATCCTTCAACGTTTTGATCCGGGAACTGCAAGGGTTGGGTCTTGATATCGATCTCATTGATGATGCTGAAAACAGCAGAGCTTGATAGGAAAACAATAGGACGTTTTAAAAGCTTTGCGACTCCATGGAGGTTTTGAAGTGAGCTATTTTCCCAAACAAGATTCTACATCGCGGCGTCGTTTCAACGCCATTGGCATAAGTCTGGCTTCGCCGGACAAAATTCTTGAGCGCTCGCATGGCGAAGTGACCAAGCCGGAAACGATCAACTATCGCTCATTCAAGCCGGAAAAAGACGGCTTGTTTTGTGAGAAAATTTTTGGGCCGGTGCGCGATTGGGAATGTCATTGCGGCAAGTATAAACGCATTCGATATAAAGGTATCGTCTGCGATCGCTGCGGCGTGGAAGTGACTACGAAATCCGTGCGACGCGAACGCATGGGCCATATCACCCTTGCGGTGCCCGTGGTGCATATTTGGTATTGGAAGTCTCTGCCCTCGAAGATCGGCTACATTCTCGGGATGAGCGGTAAGAATCTTGAGAAGGTCATTTACTACGAATCATATGTCGTGATTGAGCCGGGCAAGAGCGGTTTGGAGCCGAAAGAATTGATCTCGGAAGACGATTACTTTCGCATTACTGCTGAACACGGGGAGCCGGCCCCGGGAACGTCAGAAAGTGACAATGAGAGCGCTCCACGTTTTGTCGCGAAGATCGGCGGTGAAGCCGTGCTGGAATTGTTAAAACGCACGGACCCCGAAAAAGTATCGGTGGAATTGCGTCATCAAGTAAAGGTCGAAACCTCCTTTCAAAGAAAAACAGATGCGCTCAAGCGGTTAAAAGTTATCGAAGCCATCAAACGCAGCAAAAACCGCCCGGAGTGGATGGTGCTCTCGGTGATTCCGGTTATTCCACCGGAATTGCGTCCCTTGGTTCCGCTTGAAGGCGGCCGCTTCGCAACTTCGGATTTGAACGACCTTTATCGCCGCGTGATTATCCGCAATAATCGTTTGAAGAAGTTGATGGAGATCAAAGCGCCGGAAGTTATTTTGCGCAACGAAAAGCGTATGCTGCAAGAAGCGGTTGACGCGTTATTCGATAACGGCCGCAAAACGGCCGCAGTGCGTGGCGACGGCAATCGGCCTTTGAAATCTCTTTCGGATATGTTGCGCGGTAAACAAGGTCGCTTCCGTCAAAATTTATTGGGTAAGCGTATTGACTATTCGGGTCGCTCGGTTATCGTGGTCGGTCCGGAGTTGCGCTTGCACGAGTGTGGCTTGCCGAAAGAAATGGCGCTCGAACTCTTCAAACCGTTTGTTATTCGCAAATTGGTGGAACGGTCCATTGCGAAGACGGTGAAGAGCGCAAAGAAAATGGTTGACCGCCGCGATAGCAGCGTGTGGGATATTTTGGAAGAGATCATCGAAGATCACCCCATTATGTTGAATCGTGCGCCGACGCTGCACCGTCTCGGCATTCAGGCTTTCCAGCCGATTCTGATTGAAGGCAAAGCGTTGCAGATTCACCCACTGGTTTGCGCGGCATTCAACGCGGATTTTGACGGCGATCAAATGGCCGTGCACGTGCCGTTGAGTTATTATGCGCAAACCGAGACGCGCTTGTTGATGCTGTCGAGTCATAATATTTTGTCGCCCGCTTCCGGGCGGCCGCTTGCGATTCCAAGCCAGGACATCGTGCTCGGAATTTACTATCTCACCAAAGCCAAGAATGGTTTGCCCGGCGAAGGCAAGATTTTTTCGAATCAGGACGAAGTCAACATCGCGTATAGTAACGGCAGAATTGCGCTGCATACGAGAATCAAAGTGCGCATGAACGATAAGTTGGTTGAAACGACGGTCGGTCGCGTCATGCTCAACCGTGTCGTGCCGCGCGAAATCGGTTACGTGAATGAATTGCTCACCAAGAAGCGCTTGGAAGAACTGATTGCGCAGGTCTATAAGCATTTGGGAAATTTTCGCACGGCAAATTTCTTGGATGAGTTGAAGCTGCTGGGCTTCGAACACGCAATGAAATCCGGCGTCACCGTCGGCGTGCTGGATGTCATGATTCCGATTGAAAAGACGAAATATTTGGATGCGGCTTTTCATAAAGCCAACACCATTCAAACGCAATATGAGAAGGGCGTCATTACCGACGGCGAGCGCTATAATCAGATCATCGATATTTGGACGTACACGACGAGCGAAGTCGCGGAAAAGATGTTCGAACGTTTATCGGTGGATCGGCAGGGTTTCAATCCGATTTTTATGATGGCCGATTCCGGCGCGCGCGGTTCGAAAGAGCAGATTCGTCAGCTTGCGGGCATGCGTGGCTTGATGGCTAAGCCGCAGAAGAAGATGACTGGACAAATGGGCGAAATTATTGAGAACCCCATTACGGCAAATTTCCGCGAAGGGCTTTCCGTCTTGGAATATTTTATCTCCACGCACGGCGCGCGCAAGGGTTTGGCGGATACGGCTTTGAAAACCGCGGATGCCGGCTATCTTACACGCCGTTTGGTTGATGTGGCGCAAGATGTCATTATCACGATGGATGATTGCGGCACGATTCTCGGATTGCGCACCGGTGATTTGAAAGAAGGCGAAGAGGTGATTGAGCCGCTGCGTGATCGTATTCTCGGACGCGTGTCGCAAGAAGACGTTTATGATGCTGATAGCGGCGAGCCGATTTGCGAAGCGGGCATGTTGATTGACGAAGATAAAGCCGATCGCATTTCTGATGTCGGTATTGAAACCGTTCTCATTCGCTCGGTGTTGACCTGCGAAGCCGAGCGCGGTGTATGTACGAAATGTTATGGCCGTAATTTGGCGTCAGGCAAGGTGGTGAATATCGGCGAAGCTGTTGGCGTTATGGCCGCACAATCTATCGGTGAACCGGGCACGCAATTAACGTTGCGCACCTTTCACATTGGCGGCACGGCTTCGCGTATTGCAGCGCAATCGCAAGTCACTTCCAAGCATGTTGGCCAAGTGAGGTTCGAGAATCTGAAGTCGGTCGTGCATGAAGACGGCTCGACCATAGCGGTCGGCCGCAATGGTAAGTTGAAAGTTATTGACGAGAATAATCGTACCGTAGCGCAGTACATCATTCCTTACGGCGCAAATATTTTAGTAAAAGAAGATGAGCATGTGTCGCGAGGCAAGATTGTGTTTCGTTGGGATCCTTACACCGCGAGCATTCTTGCAAATCATGATGGTGTGGTAAAGTTTGTCGATATTCGTGAAAACGTCACATTGCGTGAAGAGTTGGATGAGGCGACCGGGTTGAAGCAACGCGTTATTATTGAGACGCGTTTGCGTAACCTTAGTCCGCAAATCCATATCATGGACGATGACAAGAAGTTGAGCACATATATTTTGCCAACCCGTTCGCATTTGCAAGTGGTCGAAGGGCAGCAAGTAAGTGCGGGTGTCGTGCTTGTCAAGATTCCGCGAGAAATTGCAAAGACACGCGACATTACTGGCGGTCTGCCGCGAGTGGCAGAACTTTTTGAAGCGCGTCGTCCCAAAGAACCGGCCATCGTGAGTGAAATTGACGGGCAGGTAAAGTTTGGTGAGATTAGGCGAGGCGTTCGAAAGGTCAATATTGCTTCGCGTGACGGTAAAGAAGAGAAAGTTTATCAGATTCCGTACGGCAAGCATGTTCTCGTGCATGATGGTGATTGGGTGCATGCCGGTGAAAAATTATCCGAAGGCTCCATTGCGCCCCAAGATATTTTGAATATTATGGGGCCGAATAAGGTGCAAGAATATCTCGTTAATGAGATTCAAGAAGTCTATCGATTGCAGGGCGTGCGTATCAATGATAAGCACATCGAGGTGATTGTGCGCCAAATGCTGCAGAAAGTGAAGATTGAAGATCCAGGCGATACCGATTACTTGGAAAGCGATCAGGTAGATAAAATAAGGTTCTTGGCAGAGAATGAACGCATTCGGCATCAAGTTGTTGTAACCGACGCCGGTGACTCAAAGCTGAAAATCAATGTTTTGCTCGCCCAGGAAGAAATAGATAAAGCAAACGAAAAGATGAAAAAGGCTGGTAAAGCGTTGGTTAAAGTTCGCCCGGCGCAACCGTCTACATTTCAACCTTTGTTACTGGGTATCACGAAAGCTTCGCTTACGACGGATAGTTTCATTTCGGCGGCATCTTTTCAGGAAACGACGCGGGTCTTGACGGAAGCTTCGATTGAAGGAAAGATAGATAAGCTTCTCGGCTTAAAAGAGAACGTGATTATGGGCAATCTGATTCCGGCGGGAACAGGCTTAAGCAAGTTTAAAAAACTCCGTGTATCTTCCGATGGTCAGGTGACTGAAATTGATACAGCTTTGCAGCGAGCAGGATGAGCAAAGCGCGTGCAAAATGTCTTAAAAATGCCTGAAAAGTCGTTGCTTTCGCAACATTGTTTGTGTATATTATCATTCTCTGATCTACAGGAGCACGCTTGCCAACGATAAATCAATTGGTTCGCCATGGCCGGGAGCAGCTTAAAAGAAAAACGACTGCCCCTGCATTGACTGGCTCACCGCAAAGACGCGGTGTTTGCACTAGAGTGTACACAACCACTCCGAAGAAGCCGAATTCTGCCCTTCGTAAGGTTGCTCGTGTGCGCTTGACAAATCACTATGAAGTGACTGCTTATATTCCCGGTGAAGGGCATAATTTGCAGGAGCATTCGATTGTGCTTATTCGTGGTGGTCGAGTGAAGGATTTGCCCGGTGTGCGTTATCATATTGTTCGTGGCGTTTATGATTCTGCCGGTGTGCAAGATAGAAATCAGAGTCGTTCGAAATATGGAACGAAAAAGAAAAAAGCGGCTGGTAAAAATTAAGTTGAATTATGTCTAGAAGAAAACGCATCGTCAAGCGAGAGGTCTTGCCGGACCCTAAATTTGGTAGCATTTTGGCGACTAAATTTATAAATGGCTTAATGCGTGGAGGCAAGCGTAGTGTGGCCGAACGCATTTTTTATGAGGCTGTAGAGATTGCAGAAGCCCGAACCAGTAAAAATGGTATGGATGTTTTTGCGAAAGCCATGGATAATGTTCGCCCTATACTTGAGGTGAAGTCGCGACGGGTCGGTGGTGCCAATTATCAAGTACCGATAGAGGTTCGATCTGAAAGGCAGCAGGCCCTCGCAATACGTTGGTTGGTTGGGTTTTCGCGAGAGCGTAGTGAAAAGACGATGGCCGAGCGCTTGGCTGGGGAGTTTGTTGCTGCATCAAATAAAGACGGTAGCGCCATTAAAAAGCGTGATGACACGCACAAAATGGCGGAAGCGAATAAGGCCTTTGCGCATTTTCGCTGGTAGGTTTTTTCGTAGGTTTAAATGCTGAAGATTTTAAGGAGTTTTGTTCTCTCCACATTCTTTGGGAGAAAATGCTCTTTGGTTTTCTTCAGGGAATTGTGGAGTTTTTTATGTCAAAAAATATTGATCTCGCGCATGTGCGTAATATAGGTATCATGGCTCACATTGATGCCGGTAAAACGACGACGACTGAGCGTATACTCTTTTATACCGGTCGAATTCATCGCATGGGTGAAGTGCATGACGGGGCAGCAACGACCGATTGGATGGAGCAAGAGCGTGAGCGCGGTATTACAATTACTTCCGCTGCGATTTCGTGTTATTGGAAGGACCATCATATCAATATTATTGATACGCCGGGACACGTGGATTTTACGATTGAAGTTGAACGCTCTTTGCGCGTTTTGGATGGTGCTGTAGCGCTCTTTTGTGCCGTGGGCGGCGTTGAACCTCAGTCTGAAACTGTGTGGCGTCAGGCTGATCGTTATCGTGTTCCTCGTTTGGCTTTCATCAATAAAATGGATCGCGTGGGCGCGGATTTTTACGGCGCTTTGGGCATGATTAAAGAAAAGCTCGGTGCAAATGCGATCCCGTTGCAGATTCCTTTTGGCGATGGCGAATTGTTTACCGGTACAGTTGATCTTATCCGTATGAAGGGCGTGGTCTATAGCGAAGATTCATTGGGCGCAAAGTGGGAAGAGGTTGAGGTTCCCGGCGAGCTTATGGCGAAAGCAATGGAGTATCGCACGATTTTGTTGGAAGCGATTTCTGATTATGATGATACTTTACTTGAAAAATATTTGCACGATCAGCCCATAACGGAAGATGAGATTCATTCAGCTATTCGTAAGGCCACGATTGATGTTTCTATGGTCCCCGTGCTCTGCGGCTCTGCTTTTAAGAATAAGGGCGTGCAGAGCCTTCTTGATGCGGTGAATTTTTATTTGCCCTCTCCGCTTGATATGCCTGAAGTAAAAGGCACTCATCCTAAAACTGATGAACAGATCTTTCGCAAGCCCGATCCCGGCGAGCCGTTCTCCGCGCTAGCTTTCAAGATTATGACTGATCCTTATGTTGGAAAGCTAACCTACTTCCGTGTCTATTCCGGAAGAATTGACGCGGGCAGCTATGTTTATAATAGCACGGTTGGCGCAAAGGAGCGCATTGGTCGTTTGTTGGTGATGTCGGCGAATAAACGCGAAGATGTGGAGAGCGCACAGGCGGGCGATATTGTGGCCGCTGTGGGCTTGAAAAATACCAAGACCGGTCATTCGTTGTGCGCGGAAAATAAGCAGATTGTTTTGGAGTCCATGCATTTTCCGGAGCCGGTGATCTCGGTTGCTATTGAGCCGCGTACAAAAGCTGATCAAGACTTGTTGGGTGAATCGCTCGGAAAACTAGCCGAAGAAGATCCGACTTTTAAGATACGTACTGATGAAGAAACCGGGCAAACACTCATTGCCGGCATGGGTGAGCTTCATCTTGAAATTCTTATTGATCGCCTCTTGCGAGAGTTTAAAGTGCATGCCAATGTCGGCAAGCCGCAAGTTGCGTACAAAGAAACAATTCGCAAGAAGGTCGAAGCCGTTGGCAAGTTTATCCGCCAGAGCGGTGGTCGAGGCCAGTATGGACATGTCGAGATCGAAATCGAGCCTAATGAACCCGGCAAGGGATTTGAATTTGAAAGTCGTATCGTTGGCGGTACTGTTCCGAGAGAGTATATTAAGCCGACGATGGAGGGAATTCAACAAGCTCTGCAAACTGGAGTCATTGCCGGTTATCCTATGGTGGATATCAAGGCTGCGCTCATTGACGGCTCCTATCACGACGTCGATTCCTCGGAAATGGCTTTCAAGATTGCAGGCTCAATGGCTTTTAAGGATGGCGCCAAGAGGGCTTCACCCGTGTTGCTCGAGCCGGTGATGGATGTTGAAGTGGTTGTCCCGGAAAATTACATGGGTGATGTTATGGGTGATTTGAACTCGCGTCGCGGTCGAATTCGCGGCATGGTGCCCCGCACGAATGTTCAGGTTATCGCGGCGACGGTTCCGTTAAGTGAAATGTTTGGATATGCCACGACCTTGAGATCAATTACGCAGGGCCGCGCCATCTATACCATGCAGTTTTCACATTACGATCCAGTGCCACAGTCCATTGCTGAAACCCTCACTGAAGCTGTGCAAGGTAAGTCGCGAGCATAGTGACGGGTTGTATTGAATAATTTCACTTGACCTTGATAACAAACTTAAATTAATCCCCAAGTTTTTTACGGGAGAATGTTCTTATGGCTAAAGAAAAATTTGTTCGCAGCAAGCCTCACGTGAACATCGGAACGATTGGACACGTTGATCATGGCAAAACCACGTTGACCGCGGCGATTACGCTGGTGCTTCAGAAAAAGGGCCTGGCGGAATTTCGCAGCTATGATTCTATCGATAATGCCCCAGAAGAAAAGGCACGTGGTATTACGATCAATACCGCGCACGTGGAATATCAAACCGATAAGCGGCATTATGCACACGTTGACTGTCCTGGGCACGCCGATTATGTTAAGAACATGATCACGGGCGCGGCACAGATGGACGGCGCAATTCTCGTCGTGAGCGCAGCAGACGGCCCCATGCCGCAAACGCGTGAACACATTCTTTTGGCGCGCCAAGTCGGCGTTCCCTATATCGTCGTGTTCATGAACAAAGTCGATATGGTTGACGATCCGGAGTTGCTGGAATTGGTCGAGCTTGAGTTGCGCGACCTTTTGAAAGAATATCAATTTCCCGGCGATGAAATCCCCATTATCAAAGGCAGTGCGCTCGAAGCCTTGAATGATCCCGGCAATCCGGAGAAAACGAAGGCGGTCATTGAGCTGATGGCTGCGGTTGATAGCTATATTCCGACTCCCGTGCGTGAAATCGATAAACCCTTTTTGATGCCGGTCGAAGATGTTTTCACGATCACTGGTCGTGGCACCGTCGGCACTGGCCGTATCGAGCGCGGCAGAATTAAGGTTGGCGAGGAAGTTGAAATCGTCGGATTGGGCACCAAGCGTAAATCCGTTGTCACGGGTGTTGAGATGTTCCGTAAGCTGCTTGATAGTGGTGATGCGGGTGATAATGTCGGCCTTCTGCTTCGAGGTGTTGAAAAGGAGGAGTTGGAGCGCGGCATGGTCATTACCGCTCCCGGTAAAATTACTCCTCACACGAAGTTTACCGCGGAAATTTACGTTTTGAAGAAAGAAGAAGTTGGTCGTCATACGCCTTTCTTTAATGGTTATCGGCCGCAATTTTATTTCCGTACCACGGATGTTACCGGCGTTGCAAACTTGCCGGCAGGCATGGAAATGGTGATGCCGGGCGATAACGTAACCGTGACCGTGGAATTGATTATGCCTATTGCCATGGAAGAAGGTTTGCGTTTCGCTATTCGTGAAGGCGGTCGTACTATCGGTGCGGGCGCGGTCGCGAAGATCACGGAATAGGCGATTCACGCATGATTGTGTGAAATGACGGGCATCGAGAGTAGTAATGCGATGCCCTTCTTTTCGTCGGCATAAAGTTTTGTTGGGATTTTGGCGCAAAGATTTTTCATCAGCAATTAGGAGTAAAATCCTCGTGGTCGGTCAAAGGATACGAATCAAGCTTAAAGCCCATGATCATCGCCTGATCGATAAGTCGACGGACAAGATCATTCGCACGGCCAAGCAAACGGGCGCGGCGATTTCCGGCCCGATTCCGCTGCCCACCAAGCGCTCCATCTATACCGTGCTGCGCTCTCCTCACGTTGATAAGAAATCGCGTGAGCAATTCGAGACGCGTATCCATAAACGCCTCATCGACATCTTGAACTCCACTTCCAAAACCGTGGATGCGTTGATGAAGCTCGAATTGCCGGCCGGTGTTGATGTTGAAATCAAAGTCTGAGGCGATACGACGCCGCATTAGAAATGAAGAGTTGATGGGTTTACTCTGTCTAAGGCCAATATGAGTGGATTGATCGGTAAAAAACTCGGAATGACGCGCACCTTCGATGAACGGGGCAATAGCATTCCGGTAACGGTAATAGAAATCGGCCCGTGTTATGTGACCGAGATACGCACCGCTGGCAAGCACGGCTATGATGCGATTCAGCTCGGTTTTATCGACAAGCTGCAGAAGCAAGTCAATAAGCCCGAAGCGGGGCATTTTGCCAAAGCCGGCGTCAAGCCGCAGCGTTATGTGCGCGAATTTCGTTCTTTTAAAAATATCGGCGAATTAAAGCTCGGCGACGTGCTGAAAGCGGATATTTTTAAGGCCGGCGATAAAGTGAAAGTCATTGGCGTTAGCAAGGGCAAGGGCTTTCAAGGCGTGATGAAGCGTCATAATTTTGGTGGTGGCTCGACCACGCACGGTCAGAGTGATCGCATGCGCGCTCCTGGCTCGGTGGGTGGCAGTTCTTATCCTTCGCGCGTATGGAAAGGTATGCGTATGGCTGGCCAAATGGGCAATGCCTGCGTGAGTATGCGCAATCTAAAGATCGTGAAGGTTGACGCTGAAAATAATATTGTCATGGTAGGTGGCGGTGTCCCAGGTGCTCGTAACGGAATTTTGATTCTCTCCAAGTGAGTTGAGTATGCAAGTCGAGATTTATACAAAAGACGGACAGAAAACTGGAAAAATCATCGAGCTTCCCGATGAAGTCTTCGGCATTGAACCGAACGAGCACGCGGTGTATTTGGTTGTAAAAGCGCAAATGGCGAATCGCCGCCAGGGTACGCATAAAACCAAAACACGTAAAGAGGTTCGCGGCGGCGGCAAGAAACCGTGGAAGCAAAAAGGCCGTGGTGTTGCGCGTGCGGGATCGATTCGTTCGCCGTTATGGGTTGGCGGTGGGCGCGTATTTGGACCGACGCCGCGCGATTATACGCAAGCGGTCAACAAAAAGGTCAACCGGCTGGCGCGTAAATCGGTTTTGTCTGAAAAGTTGAAAGAGCAAAAACTTTTTGTCGTTGAAGACTTTACGATTGCGAGCGGCAAGACGCGCGATATGGCGGCGGTGCTGAAAAATTTTGGCGCACAAGAAACCAAGTCGCTTTTCTTGGTGCCACAGTTAGATGAAATGTTGTGCCGCGCCAGTAAAAACATTCACAAGTTGCATGTGCAAATTGGCGAAAATGTCTCGACCTACGAGTTGATGGATTGCCAGAAGTTGTTCATCCAAGAAGGTGCGATTGCGAAAATCGCGGGAGTGCTGCAAGCATGAGAACCCCGGAAGAAATTTTGCGCCGCCCGTTATTGACGGAAAAAAATCTCAAGCTCACCGAAAAGTTGAACAAATATGGCTTTGAAGTTTTGCCCGAGGCTAACAAGCACGAAGTTAAAGTTGCCGTTGAGAAAAAATTTGGCGTCAAGGTGCTTGATGTGCATATTGTCAACATGAAGGGCAAGCGCAAGCGTATGAATACTCGCCGCGGTATGACTTTCGGCAAGCGCAGTGATCGCAAAAAGGCGCTTGTGACGATTGAAAAAGACAAAAAAATTGATTTCTACGCGGGTGGAGTTGTTTCTTAATCCCGACCATAATAAAATTTAAAAGATTTCGGAAAGGCGTTTATGCCTCTCAGAACATTCAAGCCCACAACGCCGAGCCTGCGGTTTACGGAACTGCCGACGTTTGACGAAATTACCAAGAGTACGCCGGAAAAATCTTTGCTTCGTCCTTTGAAGAAGTCGGGTGGGCGTAATAACCTGGGTAATTTGACGAGCCGACATCGCGGCGGAGGGCACAAGCGCAGATATCGTGTAATCGACTTCAAGCGCGATAAAGACGGCATCCCCGCGCGTGTCGCGACCATTGAATACGATCCCAATCGTTCGGCTCGCATCGCGCTTCTATTTTACGCTGATGGGGAAAAGCGCTACATTGTCGCTCCGGTGGGAGTGAATGTCGGTGATGTTTTAAATTCCGGCCCGGAGGTAGAGATTCGCGTTGGAAATTCATTGCCGTTGAGTCAAATCCCTCTTGGAATTGCGGTTCATAATGTTGAATTGCGCCGTGGCCATGGCGCACAATTAGGTCGCAGCGCTGGAAGTGAAATTCAATTCGTGGCGCGAGATGAAAAGTATGCGCAACTTAAGTTGCCTTCCGGCGAAATTCGAATGGTGCCGGTGGGCAATCGCGCGACGATAGGGCAGGTCGGCAATCTCGAGCACGAAAATATTTCGCTCGGCAAGGCCGGTCGCAAGCGTTGGCTTGGCCGCCGGCCGCATGTACGTGGTGTTGCGATGAACCCGGTTGATCATCCTATGGGCGGTGGTGAAGGCAAGACTTCGGGTGGGCGTCATCCGTGTTCGCCGTGGGGACAAAAATCAAAAGGGTTGAAGACGCGCAAGCGCAAAAACATTTCAAATAAGTTTATCATAAAGCGTCGCAATAAATAGTACGAGGTCAGAATGCCGCGAAGCGTCAAAAAAGGCCCATTTGTCGATTCGAATCTGCTCGAACGCATTCAGGGAATGAACACAAAGAACGAGAAGCGCGTGGTTAAAACCTGGGCGCGTCGTTCCACGATCATTCCGGAATTTGTCGGCCATACTTTGGCAATTCACAACGGCAAACAGTTCGTGCCGGTTTTTATTAGCGAAAATATGGTGGGGCATAAGTTGGGTGAGTTCGCTCCCACCCGCATCTTTCGTGGCCATGCCGGCAAGGCAGCCGCAGAGAAAACGACTAAAGTCAAACCTGCTGCGTAAGGAGGTTATTGGTAATGGAAGCTCGTGCTCGTGCACGTTATTTGCGGATGTCGGCACGCAAGGTTCGCCGTGTGGTTAGTTTGGTGCGTGGTCAGAACGTCGAATCGGCCTTAAACGTTCTGCATTTTACGCGCAAACGCGCGGCCCTGCCTGTGGAAAAGACCCTGCGTTCAGCGGTGGCCAATATGATTAAGAAGCAGGAAGGGAAGAAGGTCGTTCCCGAAGACTTATTTGTTGCGCAAGCGTTTGTTGATGGCGGCGCCATGATGAAACGTTTTCGCGCCGGTTCCATGGGCCGTGCCTCGCGGATTCGCAAACGTTCTTGCCATGTGACGATCGTGGTTTCGGATGGTATAGAAGAAGCTGATAACGAGTAGGAGGTTGTTTGGGTCAGAAAACTAACCCCATCGGGTTTCGTCTCGGCATCGTGCGTGATTGGGATTCGAATTGGTTTGGCGGGCGCAATTTTAAAGACAAATTGAAAGAAGATTTGTACCTGCGCCGTTATGTGCGCAGCCGCCTGCAACGTGCGGGCGTCTCTATGATACAAATCGAACGCGATCCTTCCGATAAAAGAATCACGGTCACAATTCACACCGCGCGCCCCGGCATCGTCATCGGTCGCAAAGGCGCGGAAGTTGATAAGCTCAAAGAAGAATTGCAACGCGTCACCAAGAAAGACATTCAACTCAATATCAACGAGATCAAGCGGCCCGAGTTGGATGCGTACTTGGTGGCGGAAAACATTGCGCATCAATTGGAAGCGAAGATCGCTTTTCGTCGTGCGATGAAAAAGGCGATTACTGGAACCATGCGTATGGGTGCGGAGGGCGTGCGTGTGTTATGTTCGGGACGTCTCGGCGGCGCTGAAATGGCGCGCAATGAGCAATATAAAGAAGGCCGGATTCCATTGCATACGCTGCGTGCAGACATTGATTTTGCGCGTGCGACTGCGAAAACTACCTATGGCGCCATCGGCGTCAAGGTGTGGATTTGCCGCGGTGAGATCATTTGAGTGCGATTGAGGAGATTGTCAGCTTATGATGATGCCAAAGAGAGTAAAATTTCGCAAGCAGCAACGCGGCCGTATGAAGGGCAAGGCGACTCGCGGTAGCAATATTGCGTTTGGCGAATTTGGCTTGAAGGCGGTTGAACCCGCATGGATTACCGCGAGACAAATCGAGGCTGGCCGTGTGGCAATGACTCGTCACCTCAAGCGCGGTGGAAAAGTTTGGATTCGCATTTTTCCAGATAAGCCCGTGACCGAGAAACCTGCTGAAACTCGTATGGGAAAAGGCAAGGGTACACCGGAATTCTGGGTCGCGGTAGTGAAGCCCGGCAGAATTTTGTTCGAGATTGCGGGTGTTGAAAAAGACGTGGCGCAACAAGCCATGCGTTTGGCCGCGCACAAGCTGCCGATACGCACCAAGTTTGTAAGCGCGAGCGACTTTGCGCATTAAGGCGGAGTAAAGAAGATGAGAATTAAAGAAATTAGAGAGCTGAACGAAGTTGAATTGCATCATAAGCTGAAAGATTTGCAGGAAGAATTTCAAAATTTTCGCTTTCAGCACACCACCCGTCAGCTTGATAATCCGTTGAGGTTGCGTGCCGTGCGCCGTGATATTGCGCGCGTCAAAACCGTATTGCAGGAAACTGGTCGGCTGGGCATCGTGAAGGAAACTGCGGCATGAGTGTGAATGAAATGAATACCACCCCGACGAATACCACGGAAGAAGCACGCGGCCGGCGTAAAACTAAAGTTGGCAAAGTCGTCAGCAACAAAATGCAGAAGAGCATTGTCGTGGCCGTGGAGCGCATGAAGCGCCACGAGTTGTACGGCAAGTATTTCAAGCAGACTTCCAAATTTATGGCGCACGACGAAAAGAATGAAGCCGGAATCGGCGATACGGTTTTAATCATGGAAACGCGGCCGTTGAGCAAAAGAAAAAGATGGCGTTTGGTTGAAGTCGTCACGAAAGCGAAGTAAGCCAGAAAGCGATGGGAGTCGATTATGGTGCAAGAATATACAAGATTGAATGTTGCTGATAACACAGGCGCAAAGAAAGTCATGTGTATCCGCGTGATGGGTGGCAGTCGTCGACGTTACGGTTCAGTCGGCGATGTCATTGTTGTTGCCGTGAAATCCGTTATTCCCGGCGGCGCGATTAAAAAAGGCGATATCAGTCACGCTGTAATTGTACGAACGAAGCGCGAAGTCCGCCGAAAAGACGGCTCCTACATTCGTTTCGATGAGAATGCAGCGGTGTTAATCAATGATGCCAAAGAACCCAAAGGCACGCGTATCTTTGGCCCGGTCGCGCGCGAGTTGCGAGATCGGCAATATATGAAAATCATCTCTTTGGCTCCTGAAGTGCTCTAAGGCCGGAGAAGGATTAAATGAAAATTCGTAAAAGCGATCAAGTGATAGTGATTTCCGGAAATCATCGCGGCAAAAAAGGCCGCGTGCTGAAAGTGTATCCGGAAAAGCAACGCATCATTGTTGAAGGCGTGAACCTGATTAAGCGGCACACACGTCCGTCGCAGCGCAATCAACAGGGTGGGATCATTGAGAAAGAAGCGGCGATTCACGTTTCGAATGTGATGCTGTTGGACCCCAAGCTCGGCGTGCCTACGCGGGTCGGCACCAAGATGTTGACAACTTCGGATAAGCGCTCGCGCAATCGTGTGCGAGTGGCCAAAAAGAGCGGCGAAATCATTGTTGATTCTAAGGTCAGATAATGGCTGAGAAAACCAAAGCGCCAGAAAAGAAAGACAAAGCGAAGGATAAGAGCGCTGCTCCTGCTGCGACCAAGGCGCCCAAGAAAGTCGAAAAAGGCGCGGCAAAGGACAGCGGTTCCAAAGAGAAGGCCTCTGCGGTGCGCGAGGTGGTTCCGAAAGATTATATCCCTCGTCCATTGAAAATTTATCGCGAAGAGGCGACAGTTGCTTTGGCGAAACGCTTCGCGTATAAAAATCTTATGCAAGTGCCCAGGCTTGTGAAGATCGTGTTGAACATGGGTGTCGGCGACGCAGTTGATGATCAAAAATTCCTTGACGCTGCGGTCACGGACATGCAGACGATCACCGGGCAAAAGCCGTTAGTCACGCGCGCTAAAAAGTCGATCTCGAATTTCAAACTGCGCGAAAAAATGGCCATTGGCTGCATGGTGACATTGCGCGGCTTTCGCATGTATGAGTTTCTTGACCGCTTCATTAGCATCGCCGTTCCGCGTATTCGTGACTTTCGCGGACTTTCGGACAAATCCTTTGATGGCCGCGGCAATTATTCGATCAGCTTGCGTGAGCAAATCGTTTTTCCGGAAATCAACTACGATAAAATTCTAAAAATTCGCGGAATGAATATCACTTTTGTGACCACCGCGAAAAGCGATGAAGAGGCTTATGAGTTGTTGGCCTCGTTCGGCATGCCGTTCCGCAAAAGATAGGGATAGACCGTGGCAAGAAAAGCAATGCGAGAAAAGCAACAAAAGACGCCGAAGTTTTCCACGCGTCAATATAATCGTTGTATGCAGTGCGGCCGGCCGCGCGCTTACTATCGCCGGTTCGGCCTGTGCCGAATCTGCTTCCGAAATCTGGCGCTCGATGGTAAAATCCCGGGCGTCACGAAGGCGAGTTGGTAAAAGAATATTTGTAGGAAATCAAAATGCAAACCGATCCGATTTCAGATTATTTATCGCGTATTCGTAATGCTGGCAGCGCGCAGCATCCGAAGGTCGACATTCCGGCGTCGCGCGTAAAAGTGGAAATCACCAAGATTTTGCACTATTATGGATACATTCGCGATTATCTTATCATAGAAGACGGTAAGCAAAATATCATTCGCATTTATTTGAAATACGATGCCACCGACGCGCACGTCATTCGCGGCTTGCGTCGCATCAGCATGCCCGGTTTGCGCAAGTATGTCGGCGTTAAAAGGTTGCCGCGCGTGTATAATAATTATGGCATGGCCGTACTCACAACCCCGCGCGGCATTGTAACGGATCGTGACGCGCGCAAGTTGCACACTGGTGGTGAGGTGCTGTTTTACGTTTGGTAGGCCATTGGCCAAGAAGTGAAAATTTAAAATTGACGATTTTCAATTTTAAATTCTTGAAAAAGGAATGATCTGTGTCTCGTATCGGTAAAAAGCCTATTACGATTCCGAGCGGTGTACAAATCGCAGTGAAAGATGCCGCAATCTCGGTCAAAGGCCCGAAAGGTGAATTGCAGCGTCAATTCAATCCGGCGATGTCTGTGAAGGTCGAAAATGCTTCGATCAATGTTGCGCGTCCGGATGACTCGAAATTCTACAAAGCGATGCATGGCCTGTATCGTAGCTTGATCAACAATATGGTCATTGGCGTAACGCAGGGCTACGAGAAAAAACTGGAAATCGTCGGCGTCGGCTTCAAGGCGGAAATGAAAAGTAAGCGTCTCGTACTCCAACTCGGCTACGGGCATCCGATTGTGTTTGTGCCACCGGATATGATTGCGATCGCTTGCGAAACGCCGAATAGCATCAAGATTAGCGGCATCGACAAAGAATTGGTCGGTCAAGTTGCCGCAAAGATCAGAACGTTCAAAGCCCCCGAGCCTTACAAGGGCAAGGGCATAAAATATAGTGATGAAGTCGTTCGCCGGAAGGCTGGCAAAACCGCTGCCTAGTATGGGTAGTTGAGCTTTTGGGGGAAAGGTTCATTGGCTTTGGACAGTGCCAGTTAAAGGTTGGATGCTGAGTTCGTCGGTGGCATCACAAGCAGAGAGAAAATTAACTGTCGCTGCTAAACAATCGGGAAGAAGAGGTTATGGGCTTCAAAAAAATCGACCCACGTATTCGCCGTGTTCGCAAGAAACGTGCGATTAAGAGAAAGATTATTGGAACTTCGGTGCGTCCGCGCTTGGTGGTGTTCCGCAGTCTGAAGAACATCTATGCGCAATTGGTGGATGACTCCGTCAAAAAAACGCTGACGACGGTTTCAACGGTCAGCAAAGATTTAAAAGACGAAATCAAAAAAGCGGAAAACAAAACTCAAGAAGCCGAAATTGTGGGCAAGGCGCTCGCACAAAAAGCGCAAGCCATGAGTATCAAGCGCATTGTATTCGACCGGAGCGGTTATTTGTATCACGGTCGAGTAAAGGCGCTAGCAGATGGCGCGCGTCAAGGCGGCCTCGAGTTTTAATGGAGAGCGCTCGTGCGGAAAGAACGAATCAGTCCCGGTGAATTGGAACTAAAAGAACGCGTCGTTGCGGTCAATCGCACCGCCAAAGTCGTAAAGGGCGGTCGGCGCTTCGGCTTCAACGCTATTGTTGTGGTGGGAGATGGCAAGGGCCATGTCGGTTGCGGTCTCGGCAAAGCGAAAGAAGTTGCCGACGCAATTTCGAAGGGCGCGGAAAATGCGAAAAAAGCGTTGGTACGCATTCCGGTGCAGAACGGCACGTTACCGCATGAGGTGAAGGGCAAATACGGCGCAGGTAAAGTATACCTCCGGCCCGCCTCTCCTGGAACCGGTGTAATTGCCGGCG
Organism: uncultured Cytophagia bacterium; assembly: GCA_964395375.1. Lineage (GTDB taxonomy): Bacteria > Zhuqueibacterota > Zhuqueibacteria > Zhuqueibacterales > Zhuqueibacteraceae > JABWAN01. The sequence goes on along the minus strand of CAYNDW010000001.1, from coordinate 10,710 downwards.
GCGCGGTGCGTGCGATTATGGAAGCCGCAGGCGTGCAAAATGTTTTGTCGAAATCACTCGGCTCGGCTAATCCGCATAATGTCGTGAAAGCCACGATGCAGGCGCTCTTCAGCTTGATGGATGCGGCTTCACTTGCGCAACAACGCGGTCTTTCCGCGCGCGATATTTTCTCGCGTACGATGACCGAGTAAGGATGAAAGAGCATGGCAAAGAAACTTAAAGTAACACAGATGAGAAGTATCATTGGCCAGAAATGGGATCAGAAACTTACGATCAAAGCTTTGGGTTTGCATCGTATTCGCCACACCGTCGTGCATAATGATACGCCGCAAATTCGCGGAATGATCAATAAAGTAAATCATCTGGTCAAGGTTGAAGAAGAGGCATGAATCAGTCTTGCGCAGGTTTTAAATCTGCGCTAGACTATTATTCGATTGAGCATATATGGAACTCTCTAATCTCACCTACACTTCGGGTTCACGAAAAAACCGTAAACGTGTCGGGCGTGGTATCGGATCAGGACACGGCGGCACGTCTACGCGCGGTCATAAAGGTTTGTACTCTCGTTCGGGTTCGAGCCAGAAGGCGGGTTTTGAAGGCGGACAAATGCCGCTGCAACGCCGTTTGCCCAAACGCGGCTTTAATAACATCTTTCGCGTGGAATATCAAATCGTGAATCTCGATAAGCTCGCGAAGCTCGAAGGGGTGGCGGTGGTGAATTTGGAAGTACTTCATCAAAGTCGCATCATTCGCAAGAAAAACCTGCCCGTGAAGATTTTAGGAACTGGCGAGCTTGCAAAAGCATTTGAGGTGCATGCCCATAGTTTTACCAAGTCGGCGAAAGAAAAAATTGAAAAGGCCGGTGGGAAGGCCGTTATTTTGGGCGCAGCGGTAAAAGTTGTATCCTAACGCAAAATAGAACGCTATGATCCTAAGCAGCTTTCAAAATATTTTTAAGATTCCGGAACTCCGTAAACGGGTGATCTTCACTCTTTTGCTGCTCGTAGTCGAGCGTATCGGCACGCATATTCCCGTTCCCGGAATCAACAGCCAAGCTTTGATCGCCTTTATGCAACAATCCGGCGGGCGAGGCTTTTTTGACCTATATGATTTATTTGCCGGTGGCGCGTTCAGTCGAGCCACCATTTTTGCGTTGGGGATCATGCCTTATATCTCCGCTTCGATCATCCTGCAATTGCTAGGCGCCGTGCTTCCCTATTTTCAACGTCTCCAAAAAGAAGGTGAAGAAGGCCGCAAAAAAATTACGCAGTACACACGCTATGGCACCGTGGTGATCGCGTTCATGCAGGCCTATGGCGTTAGTATTTTTCTAAAAAGCATTCAGCAACTGGATAACGGGCAATACGTCGTACCGCCGGACGCAGGTTTTGGGTTTATGCTGCTCACCATGTTAAGCTTGACTGCGGGCACCATGCTTATTATGTGGTTTGGCGAGCAAATTACGGAACGCGGCATCGGCAACGGCGTCTCGTTGATCATCTTTATCGGCATTATAGCGCGCTTGCCCGATGCCTTTATCGGCGAAGCGCGAGAAGTGATAAGCGGCAATCGCGAAATTTTGGTCGAAGTTGCTTTGCTGGCGATGATGGTAGCGATTATTGCAGTTGTGGTTTTGCTTACACAGGGCATGCGTAAGATTCCGGTGCAATATGCCAAGCGTGTGGTCGGACGCAAGGTTTACGGCGGACAAAGCACGCATATCCCGCTCCGCGTAAATACGGCGGGTGTTATGCCGATCATCTTCGCGCAGTCGATTATGTTCATTCCGCAAACGGTCGCCTCGTTTTTCCCGAATAGCGATTTTATGACGGCGGTGGCGGGTTACTTTGACCCGACTTCGTTTGTGTATAGTATTGTCTTTGGAATTTTGATCGTCTTCTTCACGTATTTTTATACCGCGATTGCATTCAACCCCATTGACGTCGCGGAAAACATGAAGAAGCATGGTGGCTTCATCCCCGGCGTGCGTCCCGGCAAAAAGACCTCAGAATTTATCGACAACATTCTTACGAAGATTACTCTGCCCGGCTCAATCTTTCTTGCGCTGATCGCCGTTTTTCCCTATCTCGTGATTGTGAGATTTTTTAAAGTGTCTTATGATTTCGCTTCGTTCTTCGGCGGCACTTCGTTGTTGATTGTGGTCGGCGTCGCTTTGGATTTGTTGCAGCAACTGGAATCGCACCTCTTGATGCGTCACTACGACGGCTTCATGAAGGGAGGCCGCATTCGTGGAAGACGTTATGCTTGATCACCCAGCCTGAACGCGTGCGCGGATCGCTCCGGCTTTGAGCTTATAATTTCCATCTTGGCGCCGAGACCTTATGGAACTGATTTTCCTTGGATATCCCGGCTCAGGCAAAGGCACACAGGCCGGACTTTTAAGCGAGCGCTATAATATCCCAAAAATTTCGACTGGGGATATTTTACGTGCTGCCGTGATGGCCAAAACCGACTTGGGGCTTGAGGCCAAACAGTATATGGATCGCGGTGAGCTAGTGCCCGATAGCGTAATTATCGGATTGGTCGTGCAGCGCATTGCGGAGCCGGATTCGGTGCGCGGCTTCATTCTCGACGGATTCCCGCGCACGATACACCAAGCGCAAGAATTGGATCGTATGTTTCTCGATCTCACGCGCCGCTTGCTCGCGGTGATTAGCTTGGAGATTGAAAAGAAAAAAGTCATCGCGCGTCTCACTAGTCGGCGCGTATGTGCGATATGCGGCAAGCTCTTTAATTTGGAAACCGAGCAGCCTCCCGCCGATAATAAATGCGATAACTGTGGCGGAGACGTTTATCAGCGCTCGGATGATAAACCTGAAACCGTTTTGCACCGTATGGATGTTTATGAGCAGCAAACGCAGCCGTTAAAAGATTATTATGGTTTGCAAGGCAAGCTCTTGCAAGTAGACGGTAATCTTAACGTTGAAAAAGTGCAGGCGGAGATTTTGAAGAGATTAAGAATGTTGGTTGAACCGCGCTCATGATTCATATAAAAAGCGAACGCGAGCTTGATCACATTCGCGAAAGCTGTCGCTTAGTTGTGGAAGCTTTTCGGATGGTGGAAGGCGTGATTGCCGAAGGCATCACGACGCAAGAGTTGGATCGCGCGGTTGAAAGTTTTATAAAAAAATCCGGCGGCAAACCCGCATTCAAAGGGTATCGCGTCGGCAAGGTCGCGTTTCCGGCGAGTTGTTGTATCTCGGTTGAAAGTGAAGTGGTGCATGGTATTCCCGGCCGGCGCAAGCTGCAAAAGGGTGAGATCGTTAGCGTCGATATCGGTGTGGAATATCAAGGGTACTTTGGCGACGGCGCGAAAACTTATTCCGTCGGTCCGATTGACGACCTGCGGCAGCGGTTGATGCGTATTACACTCGAAGCGCTCTATAAAGGCATCGCAAAAGCCGTGCAGGGTAATCGCTTGCAGGATATTTCGAACGCGATTCAAGTGCATGCCGAGAGCAACGGTTACTCCATTGTGCGGGAATTGGTTGGGCATGGCACCGGACGTAAGTTGCACGAAGATCCGCAAATTCCGAATTACGGAAAGCCAAATGCCGGACCGCGTTTGCGCACCGGCATGGTGCTCGCCATTGAGCCGATGGTCAACGCCGGTAAAGAAGGTGTGCGCACGCAGCACGATGAGTGGACGGTGGTTGCGAAAGACGGTTTACCCTCTGCACACTACGAACATACGGTGGTCGTCCGAGAAGGCGAAGCCGAGATTTTAACTAAAGGTTTGTGTTGATATGCCCAAAGAAGAAGCGATTAAAGTGGACGGCACGATCATCGAGACGCTCCCTAACGCTTCGTTTCGCGTCGAATTGGAGAACGGTCACAAAGTCTTAGCGCATATCTCCGGCAAGATGCGCATGCACTTCATCAAAATTCTGCCCGGCGATAAAGTGACCATTGAGCTTTCGCCGTATGATTTGTCTCGTGGCCGGATTACGTATCGCTACAAGTAAGAAGAGGGCTTTATGAAGGTTCGTTCGTCCGTCAAAAAAATTTGCGATAAATGTAAAATCATTCGCCGCAAAGGCAAGGTGCTGGTGATCTGTCCCACCAATCCCAAGCACAAACAGCGGCAAGGATGAGCTTGCAGCAAAACGATTTTGGGAAAAACCGCTTTGATGGTTTTGCTGTGAACTAGTTTTGTCTTCATCGCCTTAATCGGTTTTTAATCGAGTTTGATCGCAACATACCAGCAGTTTTAACGGAGGCACACGGTGGCTCGTATTTCAGGCGTCGATTTGCCGCGCGAGAAGAGAGTTGAAATCGCGTTGACCTATATCTTCGGCATCGGGCGCAACAATGCCAGGACGATCATTAAAAAAACCGCCGTCAATCCCGCGACGCGCGTGAAAGACTTATCGTCCGAAGACGTCGCGAAGATTCGTTCGGCGATTGCCGACTATAAAGTCGAAGGCGCACTGCGCACGGAAGTATCGATGAACATCAAACGCTTGATGGACATCGGCTGTTATCGCGGTCTGCGGCATCGGCGCGGCCTGCCGGTACGCGGCCAACGCACGCATACGAATGCCCGCACTCGTCGCGGTCGTCGGCGTACGGTTGGCGGCGCCAAGGTCGTAAAAGGCAAAGGGAAGTAAGTAATCAGCTTTGGGCTTTACAGCCCAGGTCGATGCGCTAAGTTATTCGCACAAGACCGAAAGCTAAAAAGGAGATTTTCGCTTGTCTAATCCGAAAAAAAAGCGCTCGAAGAAAAGAGAAAAAGTTGACCCGACCGGATTTGCGCGCATCCAGGCAAGTTTCAATAACACCATCGTAGCGCTGACGGACATGTATGGCAATGTCATTTCGTGGGCCTCTGCCGGTAAAGTCGGCTTTAAAGGCTCGCGCAAGAGCACGCCCTTCGCCGCCCAGGTTGCTGCGGAAAATGCCGCACGCGCTGCAATTGAAATGGGATTGCGCCGCGTCGAGGTTTTGGTCAAAGGCCCGGGTTCAGGCCGTGAAGCTGCCGTGCGTTCTTTACAGGCCGCGGGTTTGGAAGTGTCCGCGATTAAGGACATTACTCCCATTCCGCATAATGGCTGTCGACCGCCGAAACGCCGCCGGGTTTGAATCGTTCGAATGCTTGGCCGAAAAAATAAAAACGAAATTAATAATGTTCGTCGGTTGCAAGCAAAGCGTGGTGTTCTCGTATCGTTTTTCCAATTTTATTTTTTGGAGATAGCATTTTATGGCAAGATACATCGGGCCGGTTTGTAAACTGTGTCGTCGTGAAGAAAAAAAACTGTTCCTCAAGGGTGCGAAATGTACTTCGCCCAAGTGTATTATTGAGAAGCGCAGTTTTCCTCCCGGCCAACATGGACGCAACCGTCGCTTCAAAGTCTCTGAATACGGCACGCAATTGCGTGAAAAGCAAAAGATGCGTCGTATTTATGGTTTGTTGGAGCGCCAATTCGAGAACACCTACAGCAAAGCCCTGCGCATTAAAGGCGTCACCGGCGAAAACCTGTTGAAGTTGTTGGAAAGAAGATTGGACAATATTGTATATCGTCTGGGTTTCGCGCCTTCGCGCAATGCGGCGCGACAACTCGTCCGGCATCGCCATTTCATGGTCAATAATCGTTTGGTCGATATTCCCTCCTATTTGGTCAAAACAGGTGATGTCATTCAAGTGCGCGAAAAGAGCCGGAAACTTGAGATCATTCACGGCGCCATGCGGAAGATTCGCGAAGGCAAGCTCTTTCCCTGGCTTGATCTCAATAAAGCAAGCATGGCCGGAACCTTGTTGGATATTCCAAGCCGCGCCGATATCCCGACGGAGGTCAATGAAGCCCTTATCGTCGAATTGTATTCGAAATGATGTGAACTGACCGAGCTGTGATCGCTTTCCCTTTTGGGAACGATTAGGAGAGCAAAATACGGATCACCTCTCGAAGAAGTTCGAGTAACATTGGAGAGTCAATAAATGAATTGGCCCTATTTACAAATGCCGGAAAGTGTGGAGCTTGAGGATGCAAGCTACTCCAGCACGTTCGGCAGATTCATCGTGCAACCTTTAGAACGCGGTTTCGGCACCACCATCGGCAATGCCTTGCGCCGCGTCTTGTTATCTTCCCTGCCCGGCGCCGCCATTACCATGATTAAAATCGATGGCGTGCTGCACGAATTTTCCGCGATCCCGGGAGTGGTGGAAGACGTCACCCAACTTATTTTGAACCTTAAAGAAGTTCGCTTTAAGCTGATCAATAAAAAGCCCGACAGAATTATTTTGGAATTGAAAGGGCCGCGGGAATTTCGCGCCGGCGATATTCAAAACGGCACCACCGATTTTGAGATTCTGAACCCTGATCACCATCTCGCCACGCTCAGCAAAGGCGCGGATTTCAAGATCGAGTTGCGCATCGGACGCGGCCACGGCTACGTGCCTGCGGAAGAAAACAAAATGCCCGATCAACCCATCGGCTCGATTCCGTTGGATGCGATTTATACTCCCATTAAAAACGTCAGCTATCGCGTCGAAAATACGCGCGTGCAGCAACGCACGGATTACGAGAAGCTCATTCTCGAAATCACCACCGACGGCAGCATCACCCCGGATGATAGCTTGACCTACGCGGGCAAGATTCTACGCGACCACATCAATCTCTTCATCAACTTCGAGATTGAGCCGGAAGAAGAAGAGCCGGTGGAAGTGGATGAAGAAGCCTTGCGCATTCGTAAACTGCTCAAGATGCCGGTCGACGAACTCGAGCTTTCCGTGCGCTCCTACAATTGCTTGATGGCCGCGAACATCAAAACCATCGGCGACCTCGTGCGCCGCGACGAGCAAGAGATGCTCAAGTTCCGCAACTTTGGCCGCAAATCGCTGCAAGAGCTCACACAGATTTTGGAAGAAAAAGGCCTGCGCTTCGGCATGGATGTCGATCGTTATCTGCGCAGCGAAAATCAGTAATTTTGTAGTCCCCGCCCCTTGTGGGCGGCTGTGAAATAAACCGGATGAATACAAGACTATCGACCCACGAGGGCTCGGGACTACTTTAGGCACATCATGAGACATTTAAAAGACGGCAATAAACTCGGTCGCACTTCGAGCCACCGCCATGCGATGCTCGCGAATATGGTTGCTTCCGTATTCGAACACAAACATATTCGCACCACCACCGCGAAAGCGAAAGAAGCGCGGCGCATGGTCGATCGCATGATTACGCATGCGAAAAAGAACACCGTGGCCGCACGCCGCTTGGTCTTCGATCGGCTTCGTCGCCGTGATATTGTCACGATGTTGTTTGACGATATCGCCCCGAAATTTGCAACGCGCAACGGCGGCTACACGCGCGTGCTGAAGCTCGGACGCCGGCAAGGCGATGGCGCGGAAATCGCGATTCTGGAATTGGTTGGCTATGAAACGTTGCAGCTTGAAAAGCAGCAAGCCGCGGCCGAACGTCGCGCCGAACGCAAGCGTCGCCGCGAGCAAAGGGCCTCCGAGCGTGAAGCCGAGGCCAAGAACAAAGACGACGAGAAGTCCGATAAGGAGTAGTATCTCGCCGTTTATTTGGCTCGAAATCATGATTCGCTAAATAGAAAGCTAGAGTGAGCCCGCTTGAGTTCTGCGCAAGCAAAACGAGAGCGAGAGCATTTCTAGCTTTTTTAATTTGTGGATGAGAAAGCGGTTTTGACAAACAAGGCTTGTAAAAAAAGTGCGGGTTGAATGGGGCAGCTTCCTCCCAAAGCCTTTGTGTTTGCATTGACTACGTTTAGCAAGGAGTTCGATGAAGTCTATGAGCTAGGAATAAAATTGTCTTGCAAAGAGGCGGGCACTTATTGTGAGAGGGTGGATGAGCAAATCTTCCTCGAAAGTATTTTAGATCGAATTTACAATCAGATCGCTAATGCCGATATCATTGTCGCTGATATGACTGGCCGAAATCCCAATGTACTTTATGAAGCCGGCTATGCCCATGCCTTAAACAAGCCCGTCATACTGCTAACTCAAAAGGCTGATGACATTCCTTTTGACCTCAAACACTATCCGCACATAGTTTACGAAGGGAAGGTATCGACTCTTAGAACTGAACTGACAAAGCGCATTCTGTGGTGCCTTGAAAATTCTAATAGCAATCCAAACGGGAAGGAACTGCGTACAGGCCGCAATAACTCGCGCTTACCAGTTAGTGAGATTCGACACAGGGTGCTTTCTCTCTACTTGACTTTAGTCGCTTCACTATTTTTTTCAGCAATGTACATAAAAAACGTTGCTGAAAGTGGCTTGTACAATCTTCTGTTTCCTGCTTTGATTATGGGCGTTGGCCTTTGCATTCATTGGATTGAAAATTGGAAACGCGCAATTGGTTTCTTGAGCATTGGTGTTTTTATTTCAATCTTTGTCGGCTTTTTGGTCGGTCAAGCCTGGGTTGAAGATAGAGCACTTAACAATGATAGATTTTGGGGTGCAGTTTCGCTCTCTATTTTCGGCGTTTTGCTGACACTGTTTTTGATGTTGCTGTTGGGATTTCTAAAATGGATATGGCGAAAGTTGAGCCGAATCTAACTTCCAGAACGGAAGTAACAAAGTGGTAGCTCACCTATGCGCCATATGTAAGAGTCGGCGCGAGATAGAGAATGAAAATGACTTGCTCGTTCAAGAGCCTTTCATTGCCAAATTGCAAATAAGCGTGTATATTTCAGCAAGAAGCAAAATAGAAAGGAACGGAAGATGCAAATTCAACTCTCAGACTCTGCCGCTGAAATTGTCAAGACGCAAGTGGCATCCGGCATCTATGCCGATGCGACCGCGTTTGTCTCCGACGTTCTTCTTAAGTACGATTCTTTTTATAAGAAGAAGCTCGAAACACTTAGGCGCGAAATCGCGATTGGCCTTGAGCAAGCGAATCGCGGCGAGGTTGCTGAATTTGATTTTGATCAGTTCATGCAAGAGATGGACGAAGAGTTGGGGTACACTAACGCCAAGCCATGAAAAAATTTTTCATCAGTTCCGAAGCGCGTGCGGATTTGAGAGACATCACCCAATTCACGGACAGAAGATGGGGAAAGCAACAACGTTATACATACATCAAAAAACTTAGGGACAGATTCTCTTATCTTGCAAACCAGCCGCTGAAAGGCAAAAAACGCGACGAGATTGCCAATTCTTTGTATAGTTTCCACGACGGTAGGCATGTCATCTTCTATCGAATCACTATTGAAGGCGTGGAGATCTTAAGAATCCTGCACGATTCAATGGACTTCCCGAGGCATTTCGTATAGGGTTTGACCGTTTTGGGTTTTTAATAAGCGTTGAAATGACTATGTCTCCTTCATCATCTAACACCATTCGCGCCCCGCGCGGCAACACACTCACCTGCAAAGGCTGGCCGCAAGAAGCCGCGCTGCGCATGCTCATGAATAACCTCGATCCCGAAGTGGCGGAGATGCCCGAGACGCTCGTGGTTTATGGCGGACGCGGCAAAGCCGCGCGCAATTGGGAATGCTTCGACGCCATCGTCAAAAGCCTGCGCGAATTGGAGAATGATGAAACCCTGCTCGTGCAATCCGGCAAGCCCGTGGGCATTTTCAAAACACATAATGATGCGCCGCGCGTGTTGATCGCCAACTCCTTGCTCGTGCCCGCGTGGGCTAATGCCGCGTACTTCCGCGAGCTTGAAGATCGCGGCCTCATCATGTATGGCCAGATGACCGCGGGCAGTTGGATTTACATCGGCACGCAAGGCATTTTGCAAGGCACATACGAAACTTTCGCCGCTGCCGCGAATCAACATTTCAACGGCACGCTTACGGGCAGGCTCGTCGTTACCGGCGGCATGGGCGGCATGGGCGGCGCGCAACCGCTTGCTGCCACGATGAACGGCGCCGTGTGTTTGGTCATCGAAGTCGAGCGTGACCGCATAGAGCGTCGCATTCGCCAACGTTATTGCGATGCGCTCGCCGAAGATCTCGACTCCGCTTTGCAGCTCGTGTTGGAGGCGAAGCAACAGCGTCGCGCGCTGTCGGTCGGTTTGGTTGGCAATTGCGCCGAGGTGTTGCCCGAACTTGTGCGTCGGAAAATCGTTCCGGATATTTTAACGGATCAAACTTCTTCGCACGATGAGTTGAACGGCTACGTGCCGCACGGGATGTCTTATGAAAATGCACTCGCGTTGCGGCAAAGCAACCCGAATGAATATATCAAACGCGCGTACGAGTCCATGGCGGTGCATGTGCGCGCGATGCTCGAGTTCCAAAAGCTGGGCTCCGTGACTTTTGATTACGGCAACAATCTCCGCGGCCAAGCGCAGAAGGCCGGCGTGCAAAATGCTTTTGATTTCCCCGGCTTCGTGCCGGCATATGTGCGCCCGCTCTTTTGCGAAGGCAAGGGCCCGTTTCGTTGGGCCGCGCTCTCCGGCGATCCGCAAGACATTGCCGTGACCGACGATCTCGTGTTGGAGCTTTTTCCACAAAACGCGGCGCTGCGACGCTGGATTGAAATGGCGCGCGAACGTGTCGCGTTCCAAGGTTTGCCCGCGCGTATTTGCTGGCTCGGCTACGGTGAGCGCGCGCAGTTCGGTCTCGCGCTCAATGAGCTTGTGGCAAAAGGAAAAATCAAAGCGCCGATCGTGATTGGCCGCGATCATTTGGATTGCGGCTCCGTTGCTTCGCCCAATCGCGAAACCGAAGCCATGCTCGACGGCTCCGACGCAATTGCCGATTGGCCGATTCTCAATG